>NZ_AZES01000023.1 GCF_001434985.1 Companilactobacillus paralimentarius DSM 13238 = JCM 10415
GTGTTTTTATTTTGTCATTTTTCTAAAGTGGCTAACTTGATTATAAAATTCGCCAAGCAAACTTGTCTGAAATTAAACTGATTAAAAAGTGCACTAATGTAACAACACTCCAGATCAAAACAATTGAAAGAAAGCCGATAATAAAAGATCTGACAGTCATATCTACATTAGATAACTTATAAAGGGATCCTGTGTATAAAATATTAGTTAAAGCATTACCTATCAAAAAATGATTTACTTGAATAGAACTAAAAATAGTATTAACTATGCCTTCTAAAAACCAGAGGTAAACCAATGTCAAAAGAGAGCTTAAAATATTGCTGAAGTATAATTTCCATTCCGTGATTGGAATCATCCGATATTTATTACTAAAAAGCACTCGCTCGTTGTCTTTCGCTAATAACACAAAAGAAACAACATACGCAAAAAAAGCAATCAACATATAGTACATATACAATTTATCAAGCTTAACTAATTTGAAAGTCATCTTGTTAGATATCATATCTATTAATATAATGATGCCGAGAACCATCAAATCGAATAAAAATACTAGATTAATCATCTTCCAACGATTGAAGAATAATTGGTTATTTAAGGTTCGCATTCTTGTCATTGTATTTCCCCTAGATAAACTTTTTCATAATATGCTTCGATTCCCAAATGATAGTCAGATTGAATTTGCTCAACCGGAATTAAATCTCTAATTTTTTGATTTTTAATAATTACTACTTCATCTAATAAACTGGCGATAGCTGTAACATAGTGATCACTAATAATAATGGTCGAATCATCGTCTTTCCAACGAATAATACTGCTAATGATTTTCTTACGTGAAATACTATCAATACCGCTTAGAGGCTCATCCAACAAATACAATTTAGTTGATCTAGCCAATGTCAAAGCAATAACCAGTTTTCCTCTGGTACCTGTAGACAATGCCGCTAACTTTTTAGTCATGTCTAATCCTAAAAAATTAGCAATATCTTCATACTTTGTAATTGAAAAATCTTGATAAACCGCATCATAGAAATGTACGATTTCACTGATTTTGTTAGTAGCTTTAAAACCATCAAGATGATCATTCAAACTAACATTTTCTTTAATGAGAACTTTTTTAGTATTACCATTAACCGTTATAACGCCTTCTGGAACGGAATTAACTCCAGCAATTATTCTCATCAAAGTGGTTTTTCCCGCGCTATTTTCACCTAGGAGCCCAATAATTTTGCCACTATCTAATTTTAGATTGACATCCTCAAGAATTATTTTGCTACCTTTTTTATAGTTAAGTTCTTCAATTTTCAATACATTACTCAAGTTTCTTCTCCTTTTGCTTTACGTAATTTGAAAAACTATTAGTTATTTCTTGATTATCCATTTTTAACAAATGCAGCTTGTCGTAGGCTGAATCAAATGTTTCATTAACAATTTGATTCTTCAATTCTTCAACTATTGCCGCATTCTCAGTTACAAAATTGCCTTTACCACGTAATGTAATAATGACGCCCTCCTCGATCATTACTTTGAGAGCCTTCTGAACCGTATTAGAATTCACTGCCAATTCCAAGGCCAATTGCCTAACTGAAGGCATTTGTTCCCCCAGTGAATAACTCTCTGTAATAATCTTTTCTTCCAAGTAGTCTTTAATTTGTAAATAGATTGGTATGTTTTCGATATATTCCATCAGATACACATCCTTGCTGTACTAGTACACTAATGCAGTATCGAAATATACCCCGCTATGCAACTATTTAAGCAAGATTCTCTAACGAATTTCTTATACAGAATGTCCTTTATATTTATGAAACCTAAACCAAATAATTATGGTAAATTAGGGGCAAATTGGGTATGGATATGGTTTAGAAAGAACTGATCTCTTATGCTGAAATTTGGAAAAAGACTAAATTATCGGCCTTTATTGATGAGTCTATTTTGGGCCTTATTGTGTGGCAGCCTGTTTGGATTTAATATTTCTAAAACTCTAGGTATCAGAATTGCTATTGTCGTTTTTGGAATAGTTTTTATCGGTCACTACCTAATTGTTTTGCCAACTATCTTTAATTACTGGGACTCTAGTGACAGATTTATACGTTATAACGATAAAAGCAATCCATTCAAACGTCTTCTACTCATGCTGATTCCTAAATTGAACACCTATAAAGTAATTGATAAAAAACTAATTAAATCGATTCAAATCACTGGATTGCCCATGACCAATGATTTACTTTCATCAGCACTATTTGTTGCTACTGAAGGTGGATTTCTCTACAACCTCATGGTCATGATGCACTATCCAGTAGAAGTGAAACTACTCCTAAATAATGGTCAAATTATTAATTTGAATCTATCACGCGATTACGTTGATCATCCCACTGAAACAATTGGTAAATTAAAAATCTTTTTAAATGATTTTCCATCTGCAAAATTAAATTTATCACCTGAAACAAAACAGCTTATTTACTGACACTGTCTCGATTAAATTCTTTCGTTAGTTGAAAAATAGCCAAATTACGTCTTACTTTTTTAAATGCTGGATTATTCAACTCGTATTGCCCATTTCTTTTCACCCAAAAAGTATGTTCAACGTCTGAAAGATAAAGTCGATCTAACCGCGAATTAGTATGATGTTCATCACTTAATAAACCACAAATAATCTTGGAACCAATCTCCGGTATCGGTGCGTTAGGAACCTGATAGAAGATTTCGTTATCTGGATTCGTCGATTGGGCGTAAATGTCACGTTCACGACCAAAGCCACCAGGAAAATTCAGATAAATCCGCTTCCCTTTCAAGCCTTTATTGCCACTAATTACCTGATCAACTCTTAAAGTTAATTTAGTTTCCGGCTGTGGCGATAACCATTTGATTTTTTGTAAATTTAAAACTTTTCCTTTAACCACATAACGATTTTGACGTTTGAATTGGGCCAAAGTAATACCTTTATAATTATCGGTAATTTCAGAATATTGCCGTTTAACTGTCTGAACTTGACTAATTTGACGTCGCCAGTCGTATCGTTTTTGCTCGAGACCAGTTTTAAAATTAGTTTCTAAATTGATTTTTTCAGGCAAATCATTACCAGTTACTTGCTCACTACAGCCAGTTATCAAGACTATTAAACTTAACGCCAACAATCGAAAGCCTCTTCGCATGAGATTCATCCTTTTTCTTTTTATGCTATCAAAAGACCATTTTTCGAGATACAAAAATACGCAACAAAACAACTTGAAATTGTTTTGTTGCGTATTACTTTTTAGACGTAACTATCTCATAGATAAAATTGACATCCCCATACCTATAATCAATATTCCAACGACGAAACTAGACCACACCGCATATCCTACAAAATGAGAAGTGGTCTTACTACCGTCTTTTTGAATCTCATGAACATACTTACGTGAATTAAGAAGTTGATAAATACCAAGTAATATTACCACAATACCCACTATATATTTGCCTATCGTAAAGCTCATGATATTACTTCCTCTCATTTAATTGACCAGAATATAGCACTACTTTAAAGATAAGTGTGAACAATATCCTGAATTGGGGAGTTTTGATTCATGAATGAATTTCGTGCGTTTCGCGACAAAAAAATTGTTTCTTTAAATATTATGCAATAATTAATATATCGATATAAAGGGGGGTATTACAGGTGGGGACAATAATCTACACTATAGGAAAATTATTGGCATGGCTTATTTTTTATAGTGTTTTCTATTCACTATTTCATTTTAAAAAATATTATTTACTGGCATTCATTTTAGTGTCATTTTTGTCAGAAATGCTTTTGAAAGATTATTCATATCTAATCACGTTTTTCTTTGTCTATCTAGTTCTCTGGCATCATAAAAAATGGAATTTAACTCTAATAAATACCCTTCTATTATCATCCCTAATACGTTTAATTTATGAAACCTTAGCCGATACAATAATTGTAGATAAGATCTCCACTCATGCAATTTCAGGCATACTGCTCTTTGTAGTCGCCAGCTTTTCAATCAAGTTTATTACCGCAGTAGTATTCATCTTTCTTTATAAACGTTTTGATATTGAAGAAAAATGGCAGATTGATCATTCATCGCTTCTCAGTTTTTTATTAATTTATCTATTTATAGCAATTTACGTATTTATGCACTTTATTCAAGAAAATAAGGCCTATTCCGATTTAACCATCGGTGTTTTCGCATTCATTATTATTCAATGTGTTTTTATCGCACTTCTCTTTGGTAAAGCTAGTCAAACGCAACAACTGGCGTACAAAAGAGAATTAACGAAAGAACAACTAAAAAATTTAAAAATGTATACCGACCAACTTGAAAAAGATCATCTTCATCTTCGTGAATTCGAACACAGTTACAAAGATGGTATCGCAACACTTCGATCTGTTGCCAGTGATGGTGATTATACCGCAATGAAACAAGCTTTAGAAAAACTAGAAGTGTACTCTGACGGTTACTTCGACAATCTTTCAATGCAATTATTCAAGGATCTAAACAACGTGCAAAATCCCTATTTGAAGAGTCTTTTTATCAGTAAATTAACCCTGATTCATCAGGATAATATCAAATGTCACTTTGAATGTCGCAATACCATTGAGGAGGTTGATATTAATATTTTTGACCTCGTTCGACTTTTAGGTATTTCAATCGATAACGCCATCGAAGCTACTAAAGGACAAACCGGTGCTCAGATTCAAATCGCTATCGTTAAAGAAAAACAACAGTTATCCTTCTTAATCAACAACACGATTCACTCCGAAACTAAAATTCAAACTATGATGCAAGAGGGTTTTACCACCAAAAAGAACCACTCCGGTCTAGGAATGGTCAACGTTCAAGATATTAAAAAAAAGTATCCCAATTTATTCGTTCAATATCGGAAAAATAATGACTGGTTCAATCTCAACATCACACTACTTGATTTAGGAGGTGATGCAGATGTCAATTATTAGTCCACGAATTTTCACCATCTTCTCCAACTGGTTTCTTTTCTTCTTTCTTTTCAGTAATCTCTATCAAAATCGCCTTTCCAATAAGAAAAAGTTAATTCTCTATCCTAGTTTCATTATCGGTTTCACAATTATAGAAAGTTTGCTTCCCTTTACTAAGTTGCCACTAGATATATTCACTTACCTCTACCTTCGCAAATCTAAAGATATTGACTATTACTTGCTCAATGTCTTCATTATCACCGCAGCTGTTAAAATCATAGCTATTTTTATATCCACGGTTATCTTTGCTGTTCTCGTTACTGTTGATAATTTAGATGCCAATTCTTTTCCTCAATTAACTATCATTTATCTATCAATCATCGTCATTTCAATTATTTTTATTCTAATTTACAATTTATTCAATATAAATAAGCGTTTAGATAAGAAGACACCACTTACAACCATCATTTTAGGGTACGTTTATCTAATCTTTTTTACTGTTCTAATTCTCGTTCAAAGTTTTACAAATTACCCTTATTTCATTTTAGGAACTCTATTATTCATTGTTATCCAATCCATTTTCGTCATCCTAGTCTTTCTTTATCGTAGAGTGAGAAATCGCAAAGTCTATCAAGATAGATTTGCCGAAGAACAAGTTAAGAATCTCAAAATTTATACTGATCAACTTGAAAGTGATCAATTAAAATTACGTCATTTTAAGCACGATTATAAAAATTTGCTATTCAGTTTAAAAACTGTCGTTGATGAACAAGATCACAAGGCAATGAATCAAGCTCTAGATAAATTGGAAAATTATTCTGAGGATTATTTGAATAATCTGTCGATGGATCTATTCCAAGATATTAAAAATGTTCACAATTCTTATTTGAAGAGTCTTTTGATCAGTAAAATCAACACTATCAATCAAAAAGATATCGCCTGCCACTTCACTTGCAATCAAGACCTAGACGACTTACCAATCAATATCTTTGATTTTATCAATCTACTCGACACTGCTATTGATAACGCCATCTACTTCACACAAAAACAAGATAACGGTGAAATCTACCTCAGTATTAACCAAGAAGGCCAACAATTGGCTTTTCTAATTTATAATTCCATTGCCAATCAGCCTAATACAGCAACAGAAGAGAAAAAGCACTTTGATAGATTACACATCAAGACACTTCGAAAAAAATATTCTAATTTATTCATCCAATCTAACCAAAGCCAAAAATGGTTCCGTTTCAATATTATTTTAATCACCAAGGAGGATTAACTTATGTATCCAATAATTGTTTGTGAAGACGATGCTGCTCAACTTGAACAACTTCATACTTTGATTAAAAACTATATCCTTTTTCACAGTGACTTATTCAAAATCGAGTTAACTGCCAACAATCCCAACGATGTTCTCACTTATCTTGAGAAAGAAGAACCTCAAAGTGGTATCTATTTCTTAGATATCGACTTACAGAATAAAATTGATGGTATCCAATTGGCTGAAGAGATTCGCAAAGTTGATGTTCAAGCAAAAATTATTTTTGTCACCACCCACGATGAACTGGCACCTTTAACTTTAAAACGAAAAGTTGCCGCAATAGACTTCATCGAAAAGGATCAGCCACTGGAGAATTTTCGTCAGGAAATCTACGACACTTTAACTTATGCCCAACAGTTAATTGATGAAACTAGAACTGTCCAAAAACGAGGTTTCTCTTTTGAAGTCGGCACACAAGTCTACAACTTAGACAAATCCGAAGTTATTTTTGTAGAGGCTTCTGACATTCCTCATCGACTCAATATTTTTTCAACTAATGGTAAATTTGAATTTTATGGAAAATTAACTGACCTAGAAGATAAGTATGATTTTCTCTTTAAAATCAGTCGTTCTTGTCTCATTAATCCTGAAAACATTCACCACATCAACTTTGCTAATAGAGAAATTGGTTTTTCTAATGGTGAAACCAGAAAATTTTCGATTGGAAAATCTCGCAAACTCAAGAGCCTCATCAAAGAAACCCTTTAAATTTTTAATTTAATATTTTTTATTCAAGAATAAATTAACGGTTGTTCATGATATTTTTTTATTTGTATTATAATAAAGATGTATATTTAAGCTATCAAAAGTACCAAAGTTTTAGTCATAGATTCAGGCCATTTAATGTATTTTGAAGGGAATGTTTATTATGTTGAAATTCGGGAAAAAAGTTAGTTTCAGACCTCTTATTGTAAGTCTTATAATGGGTTTAGTACTAGGATTCATGTTTAGTGATATCTTTTCATCAGGTAGTATCGGTTTTATTTTTGGAACAGCATTCTTTCTATTAGTGTTCTTGGGACACTATTGGAGAGCTTCATCAGTATTATTCAACTATTGGCAAGTTAACGACGGAACCATTAAATACAACGATGTTAATAATCCTGACAATGTTCTCTTAATGATGCTATTGCCTCTATCAAGCCCTTTAAAATCATTTTCCGTTAAGGATATTCAATCAATCACTGTTAATGGCGATTTAAAACAGGCCACTACACCAATGGCAGTTCCTTTTTCTGGAGCTCTAGGACTATTCTCTAGTTCTATCGCCATTGCTAAAAGCCAAAACAGCTTAGATGTAGTTTTGAAAAATGGTCAAAAAGTCAACCTCGATTATTCAAGAGACTTTGTCTACAATCCAAAAGAAACTATCGAAAAATTGAATAAATTCCTCGACAGTCTCAATTCAGTAAAAATTGTTAATAAAGCTAATCACAACGTTAGTTTAGGTTATTAAAATTAATCAAAAAAAGATGTCCTCTTTGAATTAAAAGAAGGCATCTTTATTTTTTCCTAGAATATCAATAATCGAATAGGCATTAGAGAAGCTAGTTGTCTTCTGTGACAATTGCGCTATCTCCTTCCAGAGTTTTTCAGTGTAGTAATTAAAAACTAGATGTTCATTATCTCTGGCATTATTAACTTCTTCAACCATTTGCTTGAATTCTTTATCAAAAATAGTTCCACGATATTGTTTTTCAACAAATTCTCGAACAGTATCTTTAATATAATGTTCCATTTTTTGATTAATTGCTGACTCATTGATTTGTTTAGAAAATGAATTACTAAACTCAACCAATAATGAAAGCAATAATCTTTGTTTTGAATGATCCATTTATTTACTCACCCACCACTTAATATAACCGATTTTTACTTCAATAGATACCAAAATTTACTATTACCCGATGGTGTATAATTTAAAGTATACCTTAATTACGGTTCAGGAGAATATTTAATGAATAAACAATTTTACAAAACGATGAATTTTTGGTACGGCGTTATCCTATTAGTTGTCGGAATTATTTTTATTGATCACTCCACCAAACAAATCTGGGGCCTCATTGATGCTCTTTTAAATTTTCAAATTATTTCTGAATAAGTAATAAATTCCACTATCTAGTCGGTAGTAGAAAATTTGTGGGCCCTAAGTGGTGAAATTCTACTTAGCTTGCGAAGCAAGGTTAGTAGAAGACCGAGCTTGGAGATCCATTATTTTGCACGAAGTGTAAAATAATTAGCTTCAAGTCGTGTCCACCACGTTCCAGCGGCCCACAAATTTTCTACGGACGACAGAATTTTAAGCACATCCCATTTCGAAACTATTAACCCAAATTCATTGGATTAACATGGCCCCAACGATCAGCGATAGGCTTTTGTAATTTTTGTCCCAATTCAACAACTGACTTAGGTGCCTTGTATTGATGTGTTAATAAATAACGATTAATTTGACTACTCAACTTGCCACTGACACTTACAATATTCTTATCTTCACTCAAATCTTTATAAGCTTTCATCATCGCACCATAAAGATCTTTGTCCGCTTTAACAACATCTTCTTGAGCGGCTGTGTCAACTAACCTCATTAATTTCTCAGTCTTATCATTCATAATTAAGCTCCCCCAATACAAATATATTTGTAATTATACTCTAAGTAGTCAATTTTTAATTCATATTTTAATTAAGTAATCGTTTTCTACCTATTATATAGCGTGAAATGAACTTACATGTTATTATTTAAACAGTTTATTGAAAGGATGGTATTGAGATCATGCGCTTAAGAACAAATATCATTGCACACAAATAATAAAAAGGCATTATTATCCCTGGGGTAAATAGTGCCACCAGGAGGATTTATGACTGAATCTAAATTAACATACGAAAAAACACGCGTTATTGTGGCAGGAGTTAGTCACCTACAACCTGACTTCGAGTACACAATGCAAGAACTTGCTTCATTAGTCGAAGCCAACAATATGGAAGTTGCTGATACAATTACTCAAAAATCTGACTCTGTCAGCGGTGCAACTTACTTCGGTTCTGGTAAAGTTACTGAAATCAAGGAAATTGCCAATGCGGACGATGTTCAAATTATCGTTTTAAACGACGAATTAACACCATCACAAATTAGAAACTTGGAAAAAGAAACTAAATTGAGTTTCATGGATCGTACCGAATTGATCCTGCAAGTCTTCTCTAATCGAGCTCAAACTAAACAAGCTAAACTTCAGGTTGAAATTGCTAAATTACAATATCAGCTTCCTAGAATTCATCCATCAGGTAATCCATTGGATCAACAATCTGCCTCTGGCGGTTTGGCTAACCGTGGTGCTGGTGAATCAAAACTGGAACTTGATCGTCGAGTTATTCGTAAACGTATCACAGCTTTACGTAATGAATTAAAGACAGTTGATAAAACTGTTAACGTTCAAAGCAGACGCCGTACTAATACATCCCTACCTTTGGTTTCTCTGGTTGGTTACACCAATGCCGGTAAGTCGACTACTATGAATGGTCTATTGAATTTTAACAAAGAGGATTCTGACGACCGTAAAGTCTTTGAAAAAAACATGCTTTTTGCCACACTAGATACTAGTGTCCGCAGAATTGATCTAGCTGACAACACTAGTTTCTTGTTATCTGATACTGTTGGCTTTGTAAGCAAGTTACCACACAACTTGGTTGAATCATTCAAGACTACTCTAAAAGAGGCTCAGGACGCTGATATTCTAATTCAAGTTATTGATATTAGTGATGAACACTGGAAGAATATGCTTGAAGTTACCGAAAAGACTTTGAAAGAAGTTGGCGTGGTCGACAAACCGATGATTTATGCTTTCAACAAAGCTGATCTTAAACCTGATCAACAATTCCCTTCTATCGAAGGCGATAATATTTATTATTCCGCTCTCGATAGCAAGTCAATTGAAACTCTAATTCAACTAATCAAACAAAAGATTTTCGCTAATTATAAAGAAACAACCCTTCTAATTCCTTATGACAAACAAAAAGTTACTGAAGAAATTTTAAGAAATTCTCAAGTAACAAAAAAAGAATTTACCAACGACGGATCTTTAATTACCGCCAATCTAAGTCCTGAAGAATTAGAAAGATTTAATAATTACATCGAAATGGAGTCATCTCACAAATAGATGGCTCTATTTTTTTTTGCATTTTTAGACATAATGTATTATTATTTTATAAAACATTAGAATTTTTCTAATTAAGGGCGATTTGTTTTTAATGTTCATTAGTACATTCTAAGAATAATAATTTTAGGGAGGTTAAACAATGAAATCTAAGAAGTATTTACTTGCATTGTTACCGATATTTCTATTCGTATTAGTTTTAAGCGGTTGTGGTTCCGCTACTGAAAAAGACAGTAAAAACACACTTGCAATTAACTCCGGAGATGTTATTGCAACCATGGATTCATCTATGAACACCGATGCTATTGGTGCTCAACACTTAACCAACACAATGGAAGGTCTCTATCGATACGATGGTAAAGATTTGAAACCAGCTATTGCTAAGAAAGTCGTTAAACCAACTAATGGCGGTAAGACTTATACTTTCGATTTAAGACATACACAATGGTCAAACGGCAAACCTGTTACAGCTAATGACTTTGTCTATGCTTGGAGAAGAACCGTTGATCCAAAAACTGCTTCACAATACGCTTATATTTATTCCGGTATCAAAAATGCTGACAAGATCAATGCCGGTAAGAAGCCTGTAAATACTTTAGGTATTAAAGCATTGGGTAAATATAAACTTGAAGTAACTTTGGAAAATGCTATTCCATACTTTAATACTTTGATGGCTAGTTCAACCTTCTACCCTCAATACAAACCTGCAGTTGAAAAAGCTGGCAAACAATATGGTTTGAGCAGTACTGGTATGGTCTTCAACGGACCTTTCAAACTAGTTAACTGGAATGTTTCTAAAAATAGTTGGACTGAAGTTAAGAACAACAAGTATTGGAACGCTAAAGCTGTTAGATTAAAGACTTTGAAATATTACGTTGTTAAGGATGCCAATACTGGTTTAAACCTTTACGATGCTAACAGAATCAACCGTTACGAAAAACTTGGTGGAGATACAGCTCGTCAAGTATCCAGTTACAAGACTTTCTCAATGGATAAACAAACAGCTAACTTCTATCTTGAATTGAATCAAAAGAAATACAAATTCTTCAGAAATGCCAAGATCAGACAAGCTATCTCAATGTCGATCAACCGTGAACAATTAACTAACAATGTTCTTGGTAAGACTGGTGGTATCGAACATACTATTGTTCCTGTCGGTATGTCATACAACCCAACAACCAAGGTTGATTTCACTAAAGAAAAGATGCTTCAATCATCAAATCAATACACAGAATACAATCCTAAAGAAGCTACAAAGCTTTGGAAGGAAGGAATCAAAGAAACTGGTCAAAAGAATCTTAGCTTCACTCTCCTAGGTGACGATACAGATAATTCCAAGAAACAAAACGAATACCTTCAAGGACAAATGGAAAAGAATTTGCCAGGTATCAAGATCACTTTATCAAACGTACCATTTAAGTCTCGTCTAGATAAATCAAAATCTGGTAACTTCGATATTGTTGTTACTGGTTGGAACGCTGATTACCCAGATCCTGTTACATTCCTAGATATCTTTACAACTGGTAATGTTCAAAACAATGGTAAGTATTCAAATGCTCAATATGATGCTTTGATTAATAAATCTAAGACTACCGACGCTACAAATGAAGAAGCTAGATGGCAAGATCTCTTACAAGCAACTAAGATCTTAACTGATGAACAAGGCGCTATTCCTTTGTATCAATCATATCAAGCTAACTTAACTAGAAGTAACGTTAAGGGTTACCAAATCACACCAAATGGTAGTTATAATCTAGTTACAGCCTACAAAAAATAATTATGTTGAGGGAGATTAAATAATGGCTAAATATATTCTCAAAAGAATTCTTTATTTATTCTTGACCCTTTTCATTATTGCGACGATAACTTTCTTCATGATGAAGATGCTTCCTGGTACTCCGTTTTCCAACCAAAACCGTATGTCTGCGGAGCAACTGAAGATCGTTAAAGCCCAATATGGACTGGATCAATCAGTATTTGTTCAATATATTCGTTACATTGGGGGATTATTACAAGGTAATCTTGGTACTTCTTTCCAATTCAATAACGAACCTGTTACAGCATTAATCGGTCAAAGACTTGCTCCATCAATGCAAATTGGTGCCCAAGCCATGGTCGTTGGTACTATCGGTGGTATCCTTCTAGGTGCCCTCGCTGCTATCCGTAAAAATACATGGGTTGATACACTTGCAACATTCATTTCAATCCTTGGTCTATCAATTCCATCTTTCGTTTTAGCTGTTTTACTTCAGTTCTACCTAGCCTACAAATGGAAGATTTACCCAGTTGCTCTTTGGGATAACTTCCAATCAAGTATCCTACCAACACTTGCTCTATCAGCCTTACCATTAGGTACTGTTGCTCGATTCATGAGAACTGAAATGGTGGATGTTATGAGTAGTGACTATATTGAATTAGCTAAGTCAAAAGGTAATTCAAGTTGGGGTGTTGTTGCTAAGCATGCGCTTCGTAACTCATTGATCCCAGTTGTTACTATTATCGGACCTATGGCTGTTTCAGTTATGACTGGTTCCATGGTTGTTGAGAATATCTTCTCAATTCCTGGTATTGGTGAACAATTCGTTAAATCAATTACTACAAATGATTACCCTACAATCATGGGGCTTACAATCTTCTATTCATTCTTGTTAATCATAGTTTACTTAATCGTTGATATCCTTTACGGTCTCATCGATCCAAGAATCAGACTAGGAAACGGAGGTAAAGAATAATGGAACAGATTCCTCAAATTCCTAAGGAAAAATTCAGATTAATTCATGACGAAAATAATAAAGACCAAGAAAAAATTGGTACTCCTTCACTTACATATATGCAGGATGTTCGTCGTCGTTTGTTCAAAGATAAAGTTGCCGTTGTTTGTTTAGCGCTAATCTCAATCATTGTCGTTATTTCAATCTTGGCTCCAATCATTGCCCCACATAATCCAAATGCACAACAAGTTACCATGTCTAACTTGCCTCCTAAGTTGGGTAACCTTAATATCCCTGGTATGAATGGTTATCAAAATATGGGTGGACACATGGTTGATGCTTATAAACAAGCTGATGCTCCTAAGGGTACCTTCTACATTTTAGGTACTGATTACCTTGGACGTGACCTTCTATCAAGAATTATCTATGGTACAAGACTTTCATTAGTCGTTGCTGTACTTGCTACTCTAGTTGACCTTCTAATCGGTGTACCTTACGGTATCGTTTCTGGTTGGAAAGGTGGCAAAACTGATACATTCATGCAACGTATCGTTGAAATTGTTTCATCTATTCCTAACTTGATCGTTGTTATCTTAATGATGATCATCCTAAAACCAGGTTTGACATCAATCGTTATTGCGATTGCCATCACTGGATGGGTCACGATGGCTCGTCTGGTCCGGGCGCAAACCTTCCAATTGAAAGAACAAGAATATATTTTAGCTGCTAGAACTTTAGGCGAACCTTCAATGAAGATTGCTACAAAGCATCTAATTCCTAACCTTTCATCAACAATCATTATTCAAACAATGTTTACTATTCCAAATGCCATCTTCTTCGAAGCTTTCCTAAGTTTCATTGGTATTGGTATTCCTGCTCCAAATGCTTCATTAGGTACCCTTCTATCAGATGGTCAAAAAGCCTTTAGATTCTTACCATATCAAATGTGGGCTCCAGCTATTATCTTGAGTGTTATCATGATTGCCACAAACCTTCTAGGTGATGGTCTACGTGATGCCTTTGACCCACAATCATCAGAAAACTAACTAAGGAGAAATCACAATGGATAAAATTTTAGAAGTAAAAGATTTGCATGTTGATTTCGATACCTATAATGGTGTCGTTCATGCCATCCGTGGTGTTAGCTTCCATTTAAACGCCGGTGAAACCTTAGCAATCGTTGGTGAATCTGGTTCTGGTAAGTCCATCACAGTTCGTTCAATTCTACAATTACTAGCTAAGAACGGAACAATCTCAAAGGGAGAAGTGCTCTATCATGGAGACGATCTCTTACAAAAAACTGATAAGGAAATGGATAAACTTCGTGGAAATAAGATTTCCATGATCTTCCAAGACCCTATGACATCGCTTGACCCTACTATGACAATTGGTAAGCAAGTTGCGGAACCATTGTTGATCCACAATAACGTTTCTAAAAAGGACGCTCTCAAGCGTGCTGAAGAGGTTCTACGTTTAGTAGGTATTCCCAATCCTAAAGCTAGAATGAATGACTACCCTCACCAATTTTCAGGTGGTCAAAGACAACGTATCGTTATCGCTATTGCCATCGTTGATTACCCAGAAATTCTAATCGCCGATGAACCAACAACAGCCCTTGACGTTACTGTTCAAGCTCAAATCATTGATTTATTAAAAGAATTACAACAAAAGATTGGTACTTCAATCATCTTTATCACCCATGACTTAGGTGTTGTGGCTGGTATCGCTGATCGTGTAGCAGTTATGTACGCCGGACGTTTGGTTGAATTTGGTTCAGTCAACGACATCTTCTACAACCCTCAACATCCTTATACTTGGGGTCTACTAGATTCAATGCCAACACTAGATACCAATGAATCAGATCGTTTGAACTCTATTCCTGGTACACCACCAAATCTTTTGAATCCACCAAAGGGTGATGCCTTTGCACCTCGTAATGCTTACGCTATGGAAATCGATGAAGAACAACAACCACCGTTCTTTAAAGTTTCTAAACATCATTACGCCGCAACATGGCTACTTCATCCAAATGCTCCAAAGGTGACACCACCAGCAAGTATCCTTAATCGTTATGAAAAATTTAAGAAGTTAGGAGGCAATGTGAAATAATGGCTGACGAAAGACAAGTAATTGTATCCGTAAAAAATTTAAAACAATATTTTAACATTGGTAAACCTAACATGGTTAAGGCCGTTGATGATGTTTCCTTTGATATTTATAAAGGTGAAACCTTCGGTTTAGTTGGTGAATCTGGTTCTGGTAAGAGTACTACTGGTCGTAGTATTATCAGACTTTACAACCCAACTGATGGTCATATTTATTTCAATGGCCAAGACATCAGTAAAATCAAGAGTCATGGTTCTAAGATGAAGGAATTTCGTCGTGAAATGCAGATGATTTTCCAGGATCCTTATGCCTCATTGAACCCTAGAATGAAAGTCAAAGATATCATCGCTGAAGGACTTGATGTTCACCACTTAGTTAAAAATGACGACGAACGTGACAAACGTGTCCGTGAATTACTCGACATGGTTAACTTGAACCCTGAACATATGACTCGTTACCCTTACGAATTCTCTGGTGGACAAAGACAACGTATCGGTATTGCTAGAGCTTTAGCTGTTGACCCTCAATTCATCATCGCTGATGAACCTATTTCAGCCCTTGATGTGTCTATTCAAGCTCAAGTTGTTAACTTGATGCAAGATATTCAAAAGAAACAAGGTTTAACTTACCTATTCATCGCCCATGATCTCTCAATGGTTAAATACATTTCAGATCGTATTGCTGTTATGTATCGTGGTAAGATCGTTGAATTAGCTGACTCAGATGAAATTTACAACAATCCACTTCATCCCTATACACAAAGTTTGCTATCAGCTATTCCCGTTCCTGATCCTGAAATTGAAACTAAGAGAACTAGAATCGATTTCGATCACAAACGTCCATTTGAAGACGATCAGAGACTACAAGAAGTACTTCCCGGACACTTCTTATACTGCAACGATGAAAAAGCTGCTAGTTTTAAAAATAATAAATAACATGAATCAGATCCTACAAATCTAATTCATGTTATTGACACAAAGAAAAGAGCTTGCCATAAGGCGAGCTCTTTTTGTATTTGTCTTTTTCATAACAATTTCTTCTTTCTGTTTAAGTTTATAAAATTCTATATCTTTGGGGAGGAGATATATCTATTTTTAGGGAGATTAAAGTTTAAAAAGATTATTTATTTTATAGTTTAATTTTTCATTTTAAGTAATTTAGTATTTCGTGGAGAAGTTTTTATAATCATCGATCACCTCTTTGCTTTTGACTATGCTTAAATAATAACGGGAATTTATGAATATATGATTAGTAAATTACGAAATAAATAATAATTAATTGTGAAGAAAATTTGACGAACCGTCGTTTTTAGACAAAAGTGCTAGTAAAATATATAATAAGTTCTTTTTAAGAGGAGATTCATTCATATGAAACATATCGTAACTGGAATCGTAGCTCACGTTGATGCTGGTAAAACTACCCTTTCCGAAGCTTTACTTTATAAGACTGGTCAATTACGTAAATTAGGTCGTGTTGACAATGGCGATGCTTTTTTGGATTCCGACGATTTAGAAAAGAAGCGTGGTATCACTATCTTCTCTCATCAAGCTAATTTACAATACGAAAATTTGAGGTTAACCCTCTTGGATACTCCTGGACACGTCGACTTTGCATCTCAAACAGAGCAAGTCTTGAGTGTCCTGGATTATGCCATTTTGGTAGTTTCGGCTACGGATGGCGTCCAAGGTTATACCAAAACTCTTTGGAATTTATTGCAAAACTATCATATTCCGACCTTTATATTTGTTAATAAAATCGATGCCACTGGAGTGGATCAAGCCCAAGTACTTGAAGATTTACAGAACAAACTTTCAGCTGGCTGCATCACTTTTTCTAATGAATTATCAGATGATACCTACGAAGAAATTGCTCTCCAAAATGATAATATCCTCAATCAATTTTTGGAATCAGGAACTCTGACAGACGACACTATTCGTCAAATGATCCAGAAACGCCAAATTTTTCCTTGCTACTTCGGATCTGCTTTGAAAATTTCCGGAATCGACGAATTTCTTCAGGGCTTCGAAAACTGGACTAACGAAACTCAATATGATAATGACTTTGGAGCCAAAGTTTTTAAAATATCACATGATGAAAATGATGAACGTTTAACTTGGATCAAAGTGACCGGCGGAGTTTTACATAACAAGGATGTCTTATTTGAAGATCAAAAAGCTAATCAGGTCCGCATTTATAATGGTGCCAAGTTTGAATTGCAACAAAATATTCCTGCTGGTGGGATTTGTGCAGTAACTGGTCTAACGAATACTTTTCCCGGTTTAGGACTAGGTAAAGAAAATAACGCTAGTGATCCCACGATCCAGCCCGTCTTAACTTATACCGTTGATCCTAAAGATAATGATTTACATACTTGCTTAACCGCTTTAAGACAACTAGAAGATGAAGATCCACAACTTCACGTTACTTGGTCAAATCAGCTAGAAGAAATCCGTGTACAAATAATGGGTGAAGTCCAATTAGAAGTACTTCAACAATTACTTTTACAAAGATTTAACTTAGACGTTGACTTCAGTCAAGGTAGTATCCTCTACAAAGAAACCATCACCAAAAAAGTTGAAGGTATCGGTCACTTTGAACCTCTACGCCATTATGCCGAAGTACATTTACTATTAGAGCCAGCTAAACCAGGTAGTGGTCTAACCTTTGATTCACAATGTAACCTTGATACCTTAGGTCGCAACTGGCAACACCAAGTATTATCTAACTTAAGTGCTAAAGAACATCTCGGTGTCCTAATCGGTGCTCCAATTACTGACATGAAAATAACCCTCATTAGTGGCCGCGCTAGCAATGTCCATTCTGTCGGTGGTGATTTTCGCGAAGCAACTTGGAGAGCAGTTAGACAAGGTTTGATGATGCTCAAACAATACGATGGTTGCCAATTATTGGAACCATGGTACCAATTTCGTTTAGAAGTTGAACAAGATCAAGTTGGTCGCGCTATGAATGATATTCAAAAAATGAATGGAACTTTTGATACTCCAGAAGTAACCAACAATCAAACCAATGTTTTAACTGGAATTGCTCCAGTATCTCAAATGCAAGGTTACAGTAAACAAGTTCGGGCCTACACACATGGGCAAGGACAATTAGAATGTATCGTACTCGGTTACCGTCCTTGTCACAATGCTGATGAAATTATTGAGGAAGCACAGTATCAACCAGTTTCAGATTTAGAAAACACACCCGATTCAGTCTTTTGTGCTCACGGAGCAGGCTATCCAGTTGCTTGGGACCAAGTACTCCAAACCGCTCACCTACCCTATACCTATCCTTTAGCAAACTTAGAAAAGAACGAATAAATCTAATAGTTATTTCGAAAGTTTGATTAAGAATTCCGTCTTCCGCAAAAGCTGACCGCATTTTCAACTTTTACTCCAGACTGATAAACGGATCTATTGGTTACCTTTTTTCTAACTCTACATAATCCAATTAATAACTAATTAACAAAGTGGGATTCAGTCCGGAGCAACAATAAAATTTGCTCAGCCATGAGATTTCCTTAGCAATTTATTGCTTAGGGAAAGGTCGAGCTTGAAGATCCATTATTTTGCACGAAGTGTGAAATAATTAGCTCCAATTCGGCCCATGGCGTTCCAGCCAAATTTTATTGTTGCGGAGGACGACAATCTAAGTACATCCCCCAAAAAACAAATTTTAAGAACATCAAAAAAAGTCTGCCAATAAAGCAGACCTTTTATTTACGATATTTATATGTAGGATAAATATCTTATTTTAACTTTTTATCTTAAGGGGGGGAGATAAATAAAGTTTTTTAATTGTGTTTATAAGGGGATTAAACTTTTAAAAAAATAGGGTTTTAATTAATATAAGGGGATTATTCTATTTGTTAAGTGAGTAATCTAAAATTCATCATCTAATTAATACAGCTTCCAATTTCATTGGGTCACTTCTTTCAAATTTTATATTGAAATATATCTTTTAGGGGGGGAGATATATTATTTGAGTTTATAAGGGTTTTAATTTTGTATATAAGTTTTAAGGGGTTTATTTCTATTCATTTTATGTTTTCAATAAGTATATTTAAAAAAGGATTATTTCTAAAAGGATTGTTTGTTCATCCGGTCACCTCTTTGTTATTTGACTATGCTTAAATAATAACGGGAATTTATGAATATACGGTTTCCAAATTACGAATTAATTTATAACAATATGTGAAGAATTTATGACCAAAGCGTTTAAAACTCCACATTGTCTACTTTTTACCACTCTGGCAAGACCAATTACCTGAATTAGTCTCTACTCTGATTTATACTAAAATTAAAATAATGATAGAAGTGGGGTATTAATATGCATTTGAATAAAGAACAAAAAGCCAACTTGAAGGCTGCCGTCATCGCCGGAACAGCTGCTGGAATAGTTTCTGGATTTGTTAAATTAGGTTGGGAGAATGTTTTGCCACCACGTACAGCCGAACGTGATGCAGTGAATCCTCCTCAAACTCTAATGGAACAAATGGGTATTCCTAAGAAAATCACTCGTGGAACTTACACATATTCTGGTCACCAAATGCCTTGGGCAAGTTTTATGATGCACTTTGGTTTCTCAACATCATTTGCCATCATTTATGAAGTTTTGGCAGAATATAAACCATTTATCAGAAAAGGCTCTGGAGCAATTTTCGGATTAGCCATCTGGGTTGCTTTCCATATTGGGATCATGCCTATGATGAAGACTGTCCCAAGTCCTAAGGATCAACCTACTGAAGAACATATCTCTGAAGCACTCGGTCACATTGCTTGGATGTGGACAAACGATATTGTCGGCCGTGAACTCTACCGTCGCTTAACTGCACAGAAATAAGGTCTCCTTTGAACAAATGGAACACCTCATTAACTGAAAGAATCAGTTATGGCCTAAGTGATGCCGCCGATAATTTAGTCTTTCAAATGATGACCACCTATCTGCTCTTCTTTTATACTGACGTTTTTGGACTGACAGCTAGTGAAGTTGCCATTCTTTTCGTCGTAGCCAGAGCAGCTGATGTCTTTGAAAGCCTGATCATTGGAATTATGATCGACAATACCCATTCTCGTTGGGGTAAGAGTCGACCTTTCTTTCTATGGTATTCCTTCCCTTATGTCATCTTCGCAATCCTAACTTTCGTTACACCTAATTTTCTACCACATTCAGGAAAATTGATTTGGGCCTATGTAACCTATTTAGGATTAGGATTCTTTTATACTGCTGTTAACTTACCAATTACTTCCATCTTGCCTACTATGACTGATAATGAACAGGAAACAACGTTGTTGGGCGTTATCAGACAATTTTCTGGTAGTTCCGTTCAAATCATTGTAGCCGTCTTTACCGTTCCCCTAGTCAGTATCTTTGGTAAAGGTGACCAACAAAAGGGCTTTTTGGGAACGATTATCCTTTTTAGTGTCATTTCCTTAGCTTTAATTTTGAACACGTTTTTCCATGTTCGAGAACGCTATACTGACGATAGTATTAATCATCAACCTATTTCTAAAGTCTGGGGAATGCTTAAGCAGAACCGGCCATGGATCGTTATTTCAATTGTTATCTTTCTTTATTGGTTGACTACTTCCATTAAGAATCAGACAACTATTTACTATTTCAAATATGTCCTTCACGATGAAAACCTAGTTTCAATAGCCAACAGTTTTACATTAACGGCCCTAATTGGAGTCGTTGCTATC
Source organism: Companilactobacillus paralimentarius DSM 13238 = JCM 10415 (assembly GCF_001434985.1). Lineage (GTDB taxonomy): Bacteria > Bacillota > Bacilli > Lactobacillales > Lactobacillaceae > Companilactobacillus > Companilactobacillus paralimentarius. The sequence continues at coordinate 20,922 of NZ_AZES01000023.1, forward strand.
TATTTTGTTTCCGTCAAATTAGGTAAAAAGAAAACAATGTTACTGGGTATTATCATCGCTTTTACCGGACAAATAATTATTACTTTTGGTGCTTACTCAAAGAACTTAGCACTTATCTTTAGTGGTATCTTCGTCAACGGAATCGGCGGAGGGTTCATTATCGGTTTAGTTTCAATTATGATTGCGGACACGATTCGTTATGGTACTTCAATGGGAATTCAAGCCGAAGGTGTTCTTGCGTCGACAGACGATTTTGGTGTTAATTTAGGATTAGGACTTGGTGGTTTAATCACTGCTGAATCACTTCAAATCTCAGGCTATGTTTCCAATAAAACTCAGAGTGCCAGTACTATTTCGGCAATCAATTTGAATTACGCTTTGATTCCATTAGGTTTGTATATAATCATGTTTTTGATTTTACTCGGATACAATGAGAAAAAAATTCAGCACGCTATCAAATAAAGAAGGTAAAAAATGCAACAGGAATCACTCTTTGCTACTAATAAAAGCAACGACAACAATAGCCCTCTAGCTAATCGGGTTCGCCCAACAACACTAGAGGGTTTTGTCGGTCAACAACATTTAATCGGTGATGGCAAAATTCTTAAAGAAATCATCGACCAAGATAAAATCCCTTCATTAATTTTCTGGGGACCTCCTGGGGTAGGTAAAACCACCCTAGCGGAAATCATTGCTAAAAAAACTAAAGCTAACTTCATTACTTTTAGTGCTGTCACTAGTGGTATCAATGATATCAAAAAAGTCATGAAGGAAGCTGAAATGAATCGAGAAATGGGACAAAAGACTATTGTCTTTATCGACGAAATTCATCGGTTTAATAAGGCACAACAAGATGCCTTCCTTCCCTTCGTCGAAAAAGGTAGTATCACCTTGATTGGTGCCACAACTGAAAATCCATCTTTTGAGATTAATTCTGCCTTGTTATCAAGATGTAAGGTCTTTGTCTTAAAGTCTTTAACTAAAGATGATTTAGTTGATCTATTGAAGAAGACTCTTGCCAATTCCAAAGCTTTTCCCAAATTAGAAGTTGATATTGATGATGACACATTAGAATTGATTGGTAACTATGCTAATGGTGATGCCCGAGTAGCCTTGAATACCTTAGAAATGGCTGTCATCAATTCGACGGTTCATGACAAAACCGCCAAAGTAAATTTGGAAGATATTCGTCAATTACTCAATACCAAGTCCTTACGTTACGATAAAAATGGTGAAGAGCATTACAACATCATCTCAGCCCTGCATAAATCAATGCGTAATAGTGATACTGACTCGGCCATTTATTGGGTCACTCGAATGCTTGAAGGTGGCGAAGATCCCCTCTACATTGCTAGACGACTAGTTCGTTTTGCCAGTGAAGATATTGGTCTGGCCGATACTAATGCTTTAAATGTCGCAATCAATGCCTTTCAAGCCTGTCAATTTCTCGGTATGCCTGAGTGTAACGTCCATTTAGTTGAAACCGTAATCTATCTATCGGTTGCCCCTAAATCCAATGCCACTTATAAAGCTTTATTAAGAGCTCAGAAAGACGTTAAGAAGTATGGTAATCTTCCTGTACCTCTTCAAGTCAGAAACGCTCCTACGAAACTTATGAAGAATCTTGGTTATGGAAAAGATTATCAGCTGGCTCACGATTATGCTGATAAATTAACAACTATGAAGACAGTACCTAAAGAAGTTGAAAATAGCACCTACTATCGACCAACAGAGCAAGGTAAAGAACGTCTCTTTAAGCAACGGTTAGAATACATCGAACAATGGCATCAAGAGCACGATACTAAGTAACATGTTCTTCTTTTATATTTAGTGATAGAATGGGGGCTTAATTTATAACTGAGGTGTTTCATAAAATGAAACAACGTAATTTATTAATTACTTTATGTTTAGCAATAGTCGGAATATTTTCTTTTCAAAATACAACTGAAGTTAAAGCTGTTAGTTTTGTTCATACATTTAAAAAAACCACTATGGTTTCCAGAAGTGAACAAAAAGATGATTTCACCTATGACTTCACTCGGATAAAGAAGCCTAGACTTAAAGCTAAAACCGATTGGTTGACCGACAAAATTGGGAAGAATTCTGGTAACGATCATTATTATCGAGTCGCAACTAACGAATGGGTCAGTACTGATGATGTTGCTCTGATCAATAAGGGTATCAATCGCCCCATTACAATTTCTATAGGCCATAATATTTGGAAATTTAACTCCAAAACTTACGAATTCACTTATACAGGACGCCGACTAGCTGCTGGGACATGGGCCAGTGACGAAAGAATCCAGCTTCCCCGTGGAATATCCTATTGTAAAGTTGGACCAAATGAATGGATTCAAAACATTCACTATTAAAAATTTAAAACAGCATCCATTTAGAATTCTAAATGGATGCTGTTTTAGGTTTTTGAATTGTTTTAATCAAATAATAAGAAAAATTCTCAAGCCAAATGAAGCTGATTTTTTTACTTATTCAAAGGGATACTTCATTCCCCAATCATTTCTAACATCATTTAAGATGTGAGCTACGTCATGCGACAAAGCTAATTGTCCATCATCATGACCATTATCAATATACTTCTGCATATCCGTAACTTCGTATTGAAGAGCCTTGTCATCGCTACCAACAACAATTTTGTCAGTTGTTTGCGTATGAGCATCAGCTGTATAAGTAATATCTGCCTCAGTTGCACGAGGGTAATTACTGATCTCAATATATCCTTTTGTTCCAGAGATCACTCCTCTTTTTGGCTGTTTAGCACGCATTGACAAAGCCATAACAGCCATCTGTTCATCATCATTTTTCAGGATAATTCCTGATTGTTCATCAACACCTGTTTCAAAATATTTTACTGTCGTCAAAATATTTGTTGGTTGCTTACTCAAAAAACTTCTGGCAAATGCCGTAGCATATCCACCTATATCTAATAATGCCCCTCCAGCCAGTTCTTTATTGAAGAAACGGTTTTTAGGATCATAGTCTTTTAAACTGCCAAAATTAACTTGCACTAATTTTACTTGACCAATTTTACCATCAGAAATCAATTGCTTAACTTGTTGATAAAGTGGCATATGCAACAACGTAAATCCTTCTGTTAAAATTAGATTTTTCTTTTTGGCCAAATTCTGAACTTCGTCAAATTGCTCTGCATTAACCGTAATAGCCTTCTCACAGAATACGTGTTTCCCTGCATTCAATGCTTCTTTAATATATTGGTAATGGAATGTGTGCGGCGTTGCAATATAAATAACATCAACATTAGGATCATTAATCATATCCGTTGGATTGCTGTATTGATGTTGAATCCCTTTTTCTTGGGCAAATTTGGCCATTTTTTCGACATTCATATTCGAAACTCCATATATTTCACCATTAACAGCCTTTAGAGCATCTGCCATTTCATGAGCAATCCATCCAGTGCCAATCATTCCCCAATTATATTTTTTCATAGCTATAAATCTTCTTTCTTGATATGTTTTACATCATCATCCGTTGCTAAAAGTGCATCTGTTACAACATTCTTAAAATAAGACGTTCCCAATACACCTGTCATCTGTGACAATCTAGAATTAATTAAATCAATATTATCCCAGTCGTCAAAATGACAATCTACCAGTCCATTACCATTTGGTGTTCGAACCATCCCAGCCATATCCTGAGATTGCCTAGTTTCGGCATTTCCACCTAGCATGGAGACCTCATCAAGTACTTGTGGTATTGCCATATCCAAAACTTCTAACGTTAATTGTACCTGAGGATTCAATTTCTCTGTGTAACGAGTCTGTGGAGCCATAATTATATAACGCTTTGCTAGATTGGCATACAATCGCTCAAATGTATGAATACCACCATTGCTTTTTAAAACATTTAATTGACTGTCCAAACTATCACAGCCGTCAAATGCTAAATCAAATTGGCTAATTTGTTCCAATGGCATGACGGGGATATTTAAAGACTGACAAAGATTACGTGTCTGTTCTGAGGGACTAGCTACCGAAATTTTGGATGTATCAATCGATTTTATCAACCGACCTACCGTTCTACCGCCACCAAAACTGACGATCATATTTGGTTCAATCATTTTTAACGCCTTTTCAATTAATTTCTCCATTTTTAGACTCCTCATCAGAAACATATTTTCATGTTACTGTTTTCTCTGAAATTCATTTTCATAATAAAATAAAAAAAATACCCTATCAAGCAAGATATTAAATTTTACGATCTGATATTAATTCCTCATGTCGAGCAATTTTATCCAAAGTTTCCTTATCCTGACCAATCAATAATAAGAAAATAGCCTCGATCATAGTTGAAGCCGCTATTCTTGAAAAATAATACTCAGATTGAAATATTTGTTCACGTACATAAGTTTTTAGATGTAAATCTGCTCTTTGCGCGATTGGCGAATCAGAACGGTTAGTTATGGCAAGAACTTTGATACCTCGTTTTTGAGCCACATCTATCTGCTTTATTAATGACTTAGATTCACCTGAATTTGATATAACCAACAGAATATCTTCAAGCGACATATTCAGTGTTTGAGCAATCGAGGTTTCAAATGCTGCATCACTCATTGCCAGCAATCCAATTTGATTAAATTTGTAGACTGCATCTATCGCTACTGGATAAGTATTTCCTTCGGCTACGACCTGAATTAAACGTGCATTTTTAATTATTGATAAAGCATCAGCAATTTTATCAGTCGGCAAATTTTTTAAAGTATTACTGATTTCCGAATCTTTCTTTTCAGCAATATTTTTGAGTGATGCCTGAATATCATCATCAACTGTAAATGATACGTTACTATCATCAGAAACCTGAGCCAAACGTGTTTTTAATTGATGAAATCCGTCAATACCTAAGCTTTTACAAAATCTTGAGACAGAGGCTTCACTAACTTCAGCTTCAATAGCCAACTGAGAAATTGTATAGTCAACCACGTCTTGGGGCTTCTTCAAAATAACTTGTGCAATTTTTTTATCTGTGACTGACATATGTGGCAGTTTATTATATATGACATCGATTATATTCTTCATAATTATTAATACCTCTAATTGTATTTTATCAAATTTAAAGTAAAAAGATCCTGCCAATACACAGACCATCATGATACGATTGTACAAAAAAAAGACCACCGAAGTGGTCTTAAAGGTTATTTCAATTTTGAATTATAGAACCTTAACAGCGAATGAAGGCATGAAGTAACTTGAGATTGATGAGATTTTTACAGATTCACCAGGTTGTGGTGCAGCGATATATTGGTTGTTACCTAAGTAGATAGCTACGTGATAACTTGAACCTTTGCCACCCCAGAATAGAAGGTCTCCGGCTGATGCTTGAGAAACAGCTTCTTGTGTACCGGCACTTTCTTGAGCTACTGTGTATGAACCAATGTTCTTACCTGTTGCTTCGTTGTAAACATATGATGTGAAACCTGAGCAGTCAAAACCACTTGGTGTTTTACCACCCCATACGTAAGGTGTGCCTAAATACTTCTTGGCTGTACTAATAACATTAGCAGCAGTTGCTTGTGTTGTAGAAGTAGTAGTTGTTGTTGCAGCAGCTTCTGTAGTTGCTTGACTAGCAGTTGTTACATCAGCACCACTTAACCATTCGTTGTTACCTACAAGATACCATGTTGTACCATTGTCATCTACAACAGCCTTAGCTACACGCCAGCTTGTGTTTGTTCCAAGAATACGGTTAGAAATCTTTGAATCTGAAGATGGTGTGCTGAATAGTGCTGAATTGTTCTTTGTACGTACAACTGAAGGAGCATTTTGGACAGTTGTTGCAGCCTTAGCTGAAGAAGCGTTTGATAGACCTAAACCTGTAACTGCCATTGCTGCAGCAGCTGTAAATGAAATTAGACTTTTTTTAACGTTATTATTCAAAATTGAAATCCCCCATGAATTGGTATATTTTTTAATTGTTTAAATTTTTATTATTTATTAATTTCTTATCACTCAACGACCACTATATTACTCTCCGAATATTGCAGAACTGTTACAACAATTGTATAAGAATGTTACACTTTGAAATTTTTAGCAAAAAAAGGGTTATAAACGTTGTTTTATCAACATTTATAACCCTCTTGTGAAAAGACAAATTAATTTACTTTTTCACTTTTTATTATTTGATCGACCTTTTTTTTAGTGATTTCGATGTCATTATTAACAATTTTATAGGATTTTCCTTCTAATTCTTTAGGAATTCTTAAATCTCTCAGGAATTCATCGCTATTTATACGTGAAATAAGACGTTTATGATCATCCCCACGTAATTTTAACCGTTGTGCAACTGTGTCATAGTCCACTTCTAAAAATATCACAATAGCATTTTCACCGTATCTTTCCTTATAAGAGATAGCTCCTTGTGTATCAACTACAATACTTGCAGCATCATAATTTTCCCAAGTTTTATTGAGACTTTCCTCTGAAGATCCATACCAATGACCACTATATTCAACTTTTTCTAAATAATGATTCTTAAAAAAGGAATCTTCCGTTTCAAAATAGTAATCAATACCGTTTTTTTCGCCGTCACGTGGTAATCTAGTAGTGTGAGTGATGACACTTGGTATACGATAAGTATTTTTCAAATATTTGCTAATGGTAGTCTTGCCGGTACCACTTGCACCGGTAATTACAATAATTTTTTTATCCATTATAGAACCCCTATGTTTGAAATATTTCTTCTACTATATTAATATACTAGTCTGTTAAGTAATTAATCCGAGGAGATTTTACATATGAAAATAGAAGATTTAAAGGTTGGAACTGTTTACGACTGCTCCGTTGATGAAGATATGGATTACCCATTCCAAGGCAAAGTTGAAAAAATTTACGAGCACTCTGCTTTAATGGAAATTGTAAAAAATGATCCTAAAGATAATGCTAATAAAACTGAATTAAACAACAAGATTGTTGTAAGTATCAAGAAAATCAAAAAAGCTAAGTAATTATAAAATATCAATTTTTTCAAATAAAGAGCGGATATGACATATTCCGCCTATGAGCATTAAGGAAAATAGGAGCAGGTAATCGTACTCGATTACTTGCTCCTATTTGTTTTGAACGGAAAAGACATATTATGTTCCGCGTTCATATTGCCATATTTAATTAATAAAGTTGTTATATCTCAAACTGTTTTCTTTATTTTTCAACATTAATAAATGAACTAGCAGGTACTCTTAAGACACGATATTCCATCGCAAAACGGTTGGCCTTTAAGCCTAAACCATTTCTGAAATTATTCTTATACTTAGCCTGCATTGTTATAACATAAGCATCCTGATACTTAGAATCAAGTTTCTTAATTTTCTTAACTGGCCAATTCAAACGCAATCCAGAAACAGTAAATGGTAATGTTGCATCCGAGACAGTAGCATTTTGACTTGAGACCGTATATTTAGAATTATTCAACCAATATTGATAAACATCTGTTGATGAACTAGATTCCTGCTTATTAATTTTAACGTAATAGCCTTGTCCATCGTTCGTTGTCTGAACGATCATCGGATTATATTTATAACTAACGACAATGTTATCCTTATCATTCAAATCAACCTTGGTAAATAAGCTAGTGTATAACATCCCACTAACAGCTAAAATGACGACAACAATTTCCAATAGATCTGTTAAAATTGTTACTCCAGTAATTTTCTTCTTTTGTTGAACAAGAATTTTTAAATGACGATTTCTAATATTAAATACAACAAAGATTAATAGTGCAATTACAATAATCCATGCAATAATTCCCACAAAATTCCAAGAACTCATAGTTTTCTCCCAACTAAATTAATTGTCTTAAACACTTCATAACTTTATAATAGTCATTACGCTAATTTTACCACGAATCGAAAAAATATTTGAAACTGAGATACAAAACGGTCAAAATTGTGTGGGCACATACGTTTGTCGATTTTTTATAATGACAGTATAACCACGCTATATCGTGTATTGGCCGTTATGTCGAATACTATATATTGTGTTTAAGATTTCAAATGATTATACTAATTGGGAATAGCAAGTTGAAAGGAGTTAATCACTATGAATAACGTAATCGTATATAGCAAGAACAACTGTATGCAATGCAAAATGACTAAGAGATACTTAAAGGAGCACAACGTTTCCTTTGAAGAAAGAAATATCAATCAAGATCCAGAATACCTAGACCTTTTAAAACAACAAGGTTTTAAGAGCGTCCCTGTCGTTATGAACTCTGTCAGCGATCCTATCGTCGGTTTTCGCCCAGACAGTCTTAAAGACCTTGTAGGTTAATCATGAAAAAAATAGCTTATTATTCTATCACCGGACAAACTAGAAGGTTCGTTAATAAACTAGGAATAGATGGATATGAGATAACCGACGCCGACCCCTTTTACCAAATGGGTCGGCCATTTATTCTTATCGTACCTGCTTATGATGACGACATGATGGACCCTGTAATCGACTTTTTACAGTATAAAGATAACGCACAAAACTGTATTGGCGTTGCTGGTGGTGGCAATCGTAACTTCAATACTTTATATAACCACACCGCAAAAGATATTGCCCATGGATTAGACGTTCCGGTTGTCTTTGAATTTGAATTCAATGGTACTCAAAAAGACGTCGAAAACTTTAAGAAAGTAGTGAATGAAATTGGGATTAAATAACCTAGATGTAACCAAACTTCATTATTTTAAATTGAATAATGAAATCAACATCCCCGTAGATGATAAGATTCCGCTTAACAAGGATAAAGAAGCCGTTAAAGCTTTCTTCACTGAAAATGTTGAGCCAAATACTAAGAAGTTTGCTTCCTTCAAGGATCACATTAACTATCTAATCGATAACAATTTTATTGAAAAAGAAGTTATCGACGAATACCCACATGAATTCGTGGCTAGTCTTTATGATTACTTATTAGATCAACATTTCCAATTTCAATCTTTTATGGCTGCATATAAGTTTTATAACCAATATGCCCTAAAGACTAATGATGGTGATCTCTATCTTGAAAATTACGAGATGAGAATTCTTTTTAATGCCCTTTTGTATGCCCATGGAGATCAAGCCTTGGCTAAGAGTTTAGCCACTGAAATGATTGCTCAACGTTATCAACCTGCAACACCTTCATTCTTAAATGCTGGTCGTAAGCGCCGTGGAGAATACGTTTCTTGTTTCTTATTACAAGTAACAGATGATATGAACAGCATTGGTAGAACAATCAACAGTGCCCTTCAATTGTCACGAATCGGTGGTGGTGTCGGTATAACATTATCCAACCTACGTGAATCAGGTTCACCAATTAAAGGCGTTGATAACTCTTCATCTGGTGTGCTACCAGTTATGAAGTTGTTGGAGGACAGTTTCAGTTACAGTAATCAATTAGGCCAAAGACAAGGTGCTGGTGCTGTTTATTTGAACGTCTTCCATCCTGACATCATCGACTTTCTGTCTGCTAAAAAAGAAAATGCTGATGAAAAGGTCCGTGTTAAGACTCTTTCATTAGGTGTTATCGTGCCTGATAAGTATTACGAATTGGTTCGTAACAACGAAGACATGTATCTCTTTAGCCCTTATTCAGTTGAAAAAGTTTACGGCATTCCTTTCTCATATGTTGATATTACTAAAGAATACGACAATATGGTCAAAGACGACCGTATCAAAAAATATAAGATTGAAGCTCGTGAGCTAGAAGACGAAATCAGTAAGTTACAGCAAGAATCAGGCTATCCTTACGTCTTGAACATTGATACCGTTAACCGTGACAACCCTATAGACGGTAAAATCATCATGAGTAACCTTTGTACTGAAATTCAACAAGTCCAGATACCTTCTGAACTAAATGATGCTCAAGAATACGTTAAATTGGGAACTGATGTTAGTTGTAACCTCGGTTCTACTAATATTTTGAATATGATGCAAAGTCCTGACTTCGGACAATCAATTCGTTCCATGACTAGAGCTCTAACTTTTGTCAGTGACGCTTCTAATATTACTGCTGTACCACCAGTAGCAAATGGTAACAAGATGAACCATTCTATCGGTTTAGGTGCAATGGGACTTCATACCTTTTTGGCTAGCCAACACCTCGAATACGGCTCCCCTGAAGCAATTGAATTCATCAATGTCTATTTCATGTTAATTAATTACTGGACATTAGTTGAAAGCAACAATATCGCTAAAGAACGCCACGAGACTTTTGCCAATTTTGAAAAATCAAAATATGCGGACGGATCTTATTTCGAAAAGTATTTAGATAAGAGCTTTGCGCCTAAACTTGACGCTGTCAAAGAACTCTTCAATGATATCTTCATTCCTCAACCAGAAGATTGGTCAAAACTAAAAGACAACGTTATGCGTGATGGAATTTATAACGCTTATCGTATGGCCGTTGCTCCAACTGGTTCTATCTCTTACATCAACAACACTAGTGCTAGTTTGCAACCTATTACTCGATTAGTTGAAGAAAGACAAGAGAAGAAAAATGGTAAGTTGTACTTCCCAGCACCACTTTTGAGTAATGATACTATCAAATACTACAAGTCAGCATATGACACTGATATGCGCAAAGTTATTGACACTTATGCTTCTGCCCAAGAACACATTGACCAAGGAATGAGTTTGACACTCTTCATGCGTTCAGAAATTCCTGCTGGTCTTTATGATTGGAAGGCTGCAGATGATACTAAGCAAACAACACGTGATCTAAGTATTTTACGTAACTACGCTTACTACAAGGGTATCAAGTCACTTTACTACGTCAGAACATTTACCGAAAATAATGACGAAATCGGCAGTAACGAGTGCGAAAGCTGCTCTATCTAGGAGGAAATTTTTATAATGGTTGATACATATTACAAATCAATGAATTGGAATAAACTAGAAGACCAAATCGACAAGGAAACTTGGGAAAAGTTAACTTCACAATTTTGGTTGGATACACGTATTCCTCTTTCCAACGATTTAGACGACTGGCGTACCCTCAGTCCTGCTGAACAAACTGTTGTTGGACATGTTTTTGGTGGTTTAACACTATTGGATACTCTTCAATCACAAGACGGAATCCAGGCAATGCTAAAGGATACTCGTACTCAAGCTGAAACGGCTGTATTCAATAATATTGAATTCATGGAATCAGTTCATGCTAAGAGTTATTCATCTATTTTCAGTACCTTGAATAGTGCCGAAGAAATCGAAGAAATCTTTGATTGGACAGACCATAATGAATACCTTCAAAAAAAGGCTAAATTTATTAATGATATTTATCAAAATGGTGAACCTCTACAAAAGAAGGTTGCTAGTGTTTTCCTAGAAAGTTTTCTATTTTATTCTGGATTCTACACACCACTTTATTATCTGGGTAATAACAAACTAGCTAATGTCGCTGAAATCATTAAGTTGATTATTCGTGATGAATCAGTTCACGGAACTTATATTGGTTATAAATTCCAATTAGGTTTCAACGAATTAAGTGAAGATAAACAATCCGAATTAAAAGACTGGATGTATGATCTACTCTATACTCTCTATGACAATGAAGAGAAATATACTAAAGAATTGTATAAAGAAGTCGGTTGGGTTGATGAAGTTCTTGTTTTCCTTCGTTATAACGCTAACAAGGCTCTAATGAATTTAGGACAAGAGCCTTTATTCCCCGATGGTAATGCCGAAGATGTTAATCCCATCGTTATGAACGGTATTTCTACTGGAACAAGTAATCACGACTTCTTCTCACAAGTTGGTAATGGTTATCTAATGGGTAAGGTTGAAGCTATGAAGGATTCCGATTATGATATTGGACGTACTGGAGACAACAAAACACCAGACAACGATTCACTTTTCAATAAAGTTAAAAAACTAAAATAACAAACTATACAAATAAGGATTCACCAATTAAGGTGAATCCTTATTTTGTTATATTCATAAATAATTTTTTAGATAAATCTTCTAAAGTATTCCATTCATCAGCGGTGAAATTACTTTTTGCTACCAATATTTCTGGTAACTCATTAATATCTTTACGCTTAGAGGTTCCTAAGTCAGTCAATTTTACATTAACAACTCGTTCATCATCTTTACTACGTTGACGAGTTACTAATCCTTCTTTTTCCATACGCTTTAACAAAGGCGTTAAAGTTCCTGAATCAAGTGAGAGTAATTCACCAAGTCTTTTAACTGTGACATGATCGTACTCATAAAGTGATACCAATACCAAATATTGTGGATACGTTAATTTATTTTTGCTTAATCCATCATGATATAACTTCTGAATTGCACGGGAAGTTGCATAGAGAGAGAAACATAAGTGATCATCCAAGGGGATTGGCTTAGTAGCATCAATTGCAATCTTTTCTGCCATATAAATCATCCCTCCTTATTCCATTTTAAGTCTATTTTATTCTTAATTTAAGGAATTGTAAACTATTCTATTTCGCACAACTTAATTTAAAATATCTCACATATAATATAAAATTTATAATCAAATATTTATATTTTTTAAACTCAAATAACAATAAAAATACTTAAATTAATTGAGGTTATACATAACACATTGGTACAATTTGTATGAAATAAGGATATTTTCTATTGAGAGGGATCCATATGAATATTTTTTATCGAAAAAGATTTTTAATCTTTGCTATTTTTTTATGTATTTTAATTCTGTTTTTAGATATCTATTCTACCAAAGTCGCCGGAGCCGATACTGGTGATTCTGACTACGAACACGCCCTTGCTACCACACCTAAGGGACTTAATTGGGATAATAACAACTTCGTGATTGCTAAATTTCCACCTAAACCAGTCAACGCACCAATCGACAGCCCTTCGGGTAAAAAATATAGCTACGACAATAATGCCACTATTGTTCGTTCAAAAAATCCAGCAACCAAAGATACTAGTGTTATCAGTTTGACCAATGGTACTTATCAAGTTGGTGCTGTTTGGAGTAACTTTGAAAAAGGAAATTACTTTGATTTAAGTCACGAACAAATAGCCTCAATGTGGATATATTTTGGTAACACTGGTGGAGAAGTACCCGGAGATGGAATGGCATTTGTCCTGCAAAATGACAAAAGAAAAGAAAACGCTATTGCTCTCTCATCTACCGGAATACCTGTAAATGGTCAATCACTAGGTGTTTGGGGAGCTGATTGGGATAAAACAAATTTATATCCTGAAAATATTGCTAAAACAGCTATTCAGAACAGTTGGGCTATGGAATTTGATACTTATAAAAATCTATTAACTGGTGCCAATGAAATTTCTGGTGAGGGAGTTTCTTTTGATGCTAATAATCCTGGAACTTATTCCCAACATATTGCTACCGGATTTCCTGCTTCGTATAAAACTTATGTAAAACAAAAAGCTGGTAATACCAATCCACCAATTTACTATTACACCATGCATCATGATAATTTTATTGGTATAGAGAATCTAGTTGATAGTAATTGGCATCACGTCACTATCAAGTGGTCTCCAGATATCAGTGTAAACAGTCAAACGACACCCACAGGGGGAACAATGACTTACAGTTATAATGACAAAAATCCTGATGGCTCTATGCCTGATGCCAATAATATAAAAAGTACTAGCTTTCATTTAGACACTGCCAACTTCAATCTTCAATCTGATAGTAAACTCTATTGGGGATTTACCGGTTCTACTGGTAAATATTACGAAAATAACCTAATGATTTTTGAATCGATTCCTTCATTTGTTGACGCAGAAGCTACCACCAAAATCCATGACAATACTCAGAATCGAGACATTGAAAAAAACGATAGCCAAGTCTATCCCAACGATGATGTTAGCTATTTTTACAATCTAGACTATAAGGGTTGGACCAAGACTTGGAATGGTATTAATGCCAAAATGAACGTACCTAAAAACATTCATTTTACAAGTGGAACAGTCAGCTATCCCGCAACTGGAAATACTTACCAAATACCTAGCGATAAATTTCTTAACGCCCCCGCCTCTATTGAAACCGTCCTTCCAGAACAGCTCAATCAAGACAGTCGAAAAGCAATAGTGGAACTCAAGGGCCACACAGAAACAATTGCTACTGAAAAGCTCAATGTTCCTAGCGCGCATGCCTCATTTGAGGGTGATAATTTAATCACCGATACTAACACAATTCCCTTTTTCATACAGGCACGTAACCTAACTCTAAAAAGTAATTTTCCAGACATTAAAAAAATTGGTCAACACGAAGATGTTGATATCCCCGCCGAATTGGAATATCACGACGGAACTTCTTTAGTCAGTTCTAATATGACTGTCTATTCATCAATAAATGATAAGAATTTACCTAGTTTTAAACTAAATGATTCCAATCCCGCTACAGGTTTTATGCTTCATTTAAGCAGTGATCAATTGTCCTCTAAAATAAATATCGTAAAATTTTACGTCGTAGATAATTTAGGTAATAAAACTAACGTTATCACTAAGCAGATAAACGTAGGAGGAACCGTTCAATTTGGATCAGTGTCACCACAATTGAATTTTAAAACCATGAATCTTACTTCTCCAAATGAAATCATTCCTCGTATGAATAATTGGCAAATCGACGTAATTGATAGCCGAGAAAAAGGTAGCTCCTGGTCCGTTCAAGCTAATGCTAGCAAATTAACGGATTCAAAAACTCATCAAGAATTTGATGGTGCTTTAATTTATCGAGATCCTACTGGCAAAGTATCATACTTAAATAATGATCTAACAATAGCCGAAAACTCTAAAGATAACGATGATACTCAAGAGAAAAGCATAACTGAAAATTGGAATTCTCAAGATGGAATTCTTTTGTTGTCCAATTCTCAAAATAAGGCTGGTAATTACTCTGGTGAAATAAATTGGTCACTAATTGATTCACTTAACAATAAATAAACTTACCACAAAATAAATGATATTCTTGAATATCATTTATTTATTTTATATATGGTAGATTGTAAGATTAAATAGAATTCTACCCAGACGAAAAATTTGG
>NZ_AZES01000147.1 GCF_001434985.1 Companilactobacillus paralimentarius DSM 13238 = JCM 10415
AAAGTGCTCCTAAAGTTGTTAGATTATGTCTAACAATTTTAGGGCACTTCACATTAAGGATAGGCCTTTTTATTAACGGCGTAACGTCGTTATGAAATAAGCAGCTTTTAATTATAGATTGATAAATGAATCTAAATGAGAATGATTCTAAATTATGTCTCTAAATACTATTTTTATAATTTGTAAAATTGTATAATTATGTTAGTGAAAAGCATTTCAAGGGAGGACGTGATTTTATGAATTCCGATAAGATTAAATTGTATACAACATTGGCAATTGGGCTTATTGCGGCAATATTGGAGTTTGTTTTTCATTTGCCTAATTATGCTCAATTGATAATTAGTATTCTGGGTTTACTGTTGGCTTTGATTATGTTTGTTGATATGGTAAAGGTTCTTAAATCAGGAAACTTTGGAGTCGATCTTTTGGCAATAACAGCCATTGTAGCGACAATCGTATTGGGTCAATATTGGGCCGGTTGGATTGTTTTATTGATGCTGACTGGTGGAGACTCTTTGGAAGAGTATGCAGCTAATAAAGCTAAAAGAGAATTGAAATCACTCTTAGATAATACTCCTTCGCAAGCACATTTAATTGTTGACCAAAAAGTTAAAGATATTGATATTGATGATGTTAAAGTCGGAGACGAACTATTAATTCGCCCTAAGGAACAGGTTCCAGTTGATGGAATAATATTTGATGGAACTTCAGAAGTAGATGAATCATCATTGACCGGGGAATCAGTTCCTGTAACTGTCGGAAAAGATTCACATGTTATGTCTGGATCAATTAATGGTGAAAATCCCTTTAAAATTAGAGCTGAAAAGGTGGCCGCCGATTCAGAGTATCAGGCAATTGTTAAGCTAGTCAAAGAGTCGGAAACACATCCGGCACACTTTGTTAGACTAGCCGATCGTTATGCGGTTCCTTTTACATTGATTGCTTATGTAATTGCTGGGGTTGCATGGTATATTTCTAAGGATCCAATTAGAATTGCTCAAGTTTTAGTAGTAGCTTCACCATGTCCATTGATTTTGGCCGCACCAATCGCCTTTGTTTCTGGAATGAGTCGAACTAGTAGAAATGGAATTATCGTTAAATCAGGAACGGCTTTGGAAAAATTGAACTCTGCTAAGACTGTGGCCTTTGATAAGACTGGAACCATTACTGAAGGTAGATTAATTGTTGATGGCTTTAAATCGGTTAATGGCTTTAGTAAAGAACAAGTTATGGTTTATGCGGCATCTTTGGAACAAAATTCAAGTCATGTTATGGCTAAAGCTATTGTCGACTTTACTTTAAAACATAATTTAGAATTATTACCGGTGGCTGATTTAAAAGAGACAACGGCTGAAGGTATCGAAGGAAAGATTGATGGCATTGAGGTTAAAGTTGGTCAAGCTGAATTTGTAACTGATGAGAAAGTTGATTCCGTAACTGGTTCGGGAGTTTATGTTTCTATAGATGGTGAATATGCAGGTGTTTATAGTTTATTGGATCAAATTAGACCAGAAGCTAAAACAACAATTCAAGGTTTAAAGGATTTTGGTATTAGTAATATTTTGATGATTTCAGGTGATAAAAAAGAAGCAACTGAGTTAGTTGCTTCAGAGGTAGGTATTACAAAGGCGTTTCCATCCAGTTTACCTGCTGATAAAGTAAAGATCATTAAAGGTTTAGACAAAGAGTATCATCCTACCGTAATGGTCGGAGATGGTGTCAACGATGCTCCAGCATTAGCTTTAGCTGATGTCGGAATAGCAATGGGATATAAGGGTGCTAATGCTGCCAGTGAATCAGCTGATGCAGTTATTTTACAAGATGACCTTAGCAAAGTAACTACGGCTGTTAAGATTGCCCATGATACGATGAAAGTTGCCCGAGAAGCTGTATTGATTGGAATTTTTATTTGTATCGCTCTGATGATAGTAGCTGGATTTGGTTTGATTCCAACTATTATTGGAGCAATGCTTCAGGAAGTAGTCGATACGGTGGCCATCTTGTATGCTCTTCGAGCTAGAAGTGATAAATTATAACCAACCGTATGTATCTAAATTCATTTCTCTCTTTGGTAATTTGGATACGTAGGGATTTCCTTTTACAATAAAACGCATATTTTTTGAAGTCCAAGGCTCTTTATTCTTTACACCAATTCTTGGTGTAGTTAGAATTTCTTGAGGAGTTTGGACTTTTTTTGCGGAAAAATAGAAATTATTTTTATTTAAAAACGTTCCAGATAAAGCTTTATCTTTGATACCAAAGGCTGCCATCCACTTAGCAGGGCCATTACTAACATCAAAACCAGTTTTGCTACGATTCTTTTCCATTAGATCAAGACCTTCTAGTGGTTGTAATCCTCTAATTAAAATACCATTTGGCGTACCAGCCTTTTGAATACTAATGTCCATGTCTAACCAACTATGAATTGAATAAATATAGATGGTTCCACCAGCCTGATATAATGGGTCATTAGCTTTAGTATGTCGACCATTATAACTGTGAGATGCCATATCGATAGGCCCTAAGTAAGCTTCAGTTTCTACAATTAACCCTGAGAACTTTCCTTGATTAGATTCATAGGTGAAAGTATGTCCTAACATATCCCGTGCCAAATCCATTGTTTCAGCGCTTTCAAAGTACTTTTGTATATCCAAAATTCAAATTCCTCCATTTTTTCAAAAAAATTAAAAAAATCTCTTGCAACGTCTTTATTATTATTGTATTATATTTCTTGTGCTTGAGAGAGCAATAAACAAATAAATATTTATGACCCGTTGGTCAAGTGGTTAAGACACCGCCCTTTCACGGCGGTAACATGAGTTCAAATCTCGTACGGGTCATTTTGGAGGATTAGCTCAGCTGGGAGAGCATCTGCCTTACAAGCAGGAGGTCACAGGTTCGATCCCTGTATCCTCCATACCAAAAACTTTTAGAGGCTGTGACAAAACAGTCTCTTTATCTTAAAAGTTCGATGCGAATTTGAAAAA
>NZ_AZES01000148.1 GCF_001434985.1 Companilactobacillus paralimentarius DSM 13238 = JCM 10415
ATTTATTCATTATACCCTCTCTTAAAAGTTGTCTCAGGAATCAGCTTACATCCACATTATTTGATCGACTATTTTGTAAACATTTCATTTCATTTTTTCATAAAAGTATCTATCATTATTCTATTATTCAGGAACATTAAAAAAATCCGTACTCAACTTTTATGTTGAATACGGATTTTTAATTTCTTACTGACCAGAACTGTCAGTAGAAGAGCCATTAGTAGTAGCACCACTATTAGTAGAACTACCACTGTTACTATTGCTGTTTGTTGTACCACCACTATTTGAATCACCGGTATTAGATGAGCTGCTGCTATCGCTACCAGAATTATTATTAGTTGAGGTACCACCACTATTACTACTGTTACTATTTCCTGTATTAGTATTGCTACTATTATTGGAATTTGTACTACCAGTATTAGAGTTGCTATTTGTAGTAGATGAATCACTCGAATTATTGGTTGTTGTGTTATCACTATCACTACTACTGTTACTATCGGAATTTGTACCTGTACCTGTTTCAGTATTATCTTTATCAGTTGTATCATTATCGGAATCAGTTGATTCAGATGAACTGCTTGAATGATTATTTGTCGTTACTTCATTGCTGCTGGACTTAGATGCACTACTTGAAGAATAATCAGAATCCTTATATGGATTTGATGGTGCATGTCCCTTCACAAACAACTCTTTAGTGTAACTAGATGAACTGGAACTAGGGGAGGCCACAACTGGTGTTTCTGAACCAGAGTTTTGAATTCTCATTGAAACAACGGAACTTGGTTTCTTCCAGTTAGGATTACTGTTAGTATTCTCAGCCAAATAACTCATTTCAGCTTTGTAGATCTTTCCAGCAACACTTTGATAAGTGGATGAAATACCATTCTGATTTGGAGAATCGTAACCGGTCCAAACACTAATTGAATAATTCTTTGTATAACCGTTATACCATGAATCTTTAGCCGTACCACTCAAAGCTGAATTTTGAGCAATAGATTCTGAACTGTAGTTAGTTGTACCAGTCTTACCGGCTTGATGTAAACCAGAAATATTAGCATAAGTAGCATAACTTGAAGGTACACCCTTAAGCATATCGGTAATCATATAAGCCGTTGAATCCTTCATTGCTTGCTTACCATTTTTGCCATAAGTATGAGTGATACCGTCAGCTGTTTCAATCTTAGAAACATAATATGGTTTGTAGTATGTTCCACCATTAGAAAAGGCAGAATATGCTGCTGCACCTTGAAGTGATGACACATTACCACCGATACCAACGGAAAGATATTTTTCAGTAATATTAATGCCCAGTCCTTTGACAAATTTCTTGGCATTGGAAAGTCCTACGGCTGATAGAGTTCTAATAGCAGGGATATTTCTTGAGTTGACCAAAGCTTTACGCATGCTCATTTGGCCCTCATATTGCTCATCCCAGTCTTTCAATTGGATATTGGTACCAGCATAAGTATATTCGGTATCCTCAAGTTGATGATACGTGGACCAGTTTAGGTTTTCGATAGCCGGAGCGTAATCAAGCAATGGTTTCATTGTTGAACCATTACTACGTCCAGTTTGAACAGCACGGTTCAAACCAAACTGAACATTACCTAGATTACGTCCACCAATCATAGCCACAACTTTACCATTATTAGGGTTAACAACGGATGCACCAACTTGCATTTTTGAATCAGGGAAAGATACATAGTTAGAAGAATTTACAATATTGTAAAGACGTTTTTGGGCATCATAATCCATATTAACGGTAATTTTTAGATTATCACGATATGGATCAAAGCCTTTCTTCTTAACTTCCGTAATTGCTTCCTTGATATAAGGATCAGCAATAATTCGCTTGGAATTATTACTATTACTTACTTTCTTATATGGCTGTAATCCTGAAGTGATCGGCGTGTTCATAGCCTCATCAGCTTGAGCTTTAGTAATCTTATTATTGTTATACATCGCTTGAATAACTAAATCACGGCGTTGCTTAGCCTCTGTTGGGTGAGTATATGGATCATAATTACTTGGAGCATTGGGCAAACCGGCCAACAAGGCCATTTGAGCTAAACTAAGTTGCTTCAATTTCTTACCATAATAATATTTAGCACCAGTTTCAACGCCATAGATACCATTGTTCAAATAAACTTTATTCATATAAAACTCGAGAATCTGTTGCTTAGAAAACTTTTGACTGACCCGCATTGCCAACCAAGCTTCCTGCATTTTACGTTTAAAAGTCTGATCCTTAGTTTCAGTAGAAAAAACCGTCAATTTGACCAATTGCTGCGTCAAAGTACTTCCACCTTGGAGAGTACCCTTAGTAACATTATTAAAGGCTGATTTAGCAATTCTGACAGGATCAATACCTAAAGGTTCATTGTAAAAATTCTTATCCTCAATAGATACAACAGCGTCTTCCATTTGTTGTGGAACCTTATCGATCGTAACGTAATTTCTTTTGTTATCACCTAAAGACGCGATTTGCTTACCAGTAGAATCTACGATTGTTGAAGAACCACCACTTTGGAGGTTTTCCTGACTAATCGCTGGAGCACTGAAAGCATAGTATACGAAGACAAACAAGAATATTCCGGCTAAAACGGCCACAATGGAAAGGATCCATTTCAAAATATTTTTGAAGGTTAATATACTGGTATTCTTATTCTTCATTTTTTCTCCTTCCCACTTTCGATTAACTGTTGAACAGCATTAATATAGGGTAAAGTAGGATTATAATCTGATTTGATTTCAATGGAACTATTGACAATATCTTTCAATTGAATTGATTTTGCACCATTATTTCTTTGTGCTTCCCAATGTAAAAAGATTTCATCAGCTGGCGTTACAAAATAGCGTTTTAATTCTACGTATTTTATAATGACAAAGCAGATACCACCTTGTTTTTGACACATTTTTAAATGATCAATTTGATGTTGATGAAAATTCTTTAATGGAAAGATATTTTTGTTTTTAGTTTCCTTAGCTTCAAAATCAACATAATAACCATTGTAAACACCATTATAATCGGTAGTAGAAGCATGCCGGAAGTAAGCCTCTCTGATAACAGCTTTACTTCTTTTCGGATAATCTACTTTAACGATCTGAATAGGTGTTGGCTTCTTATATATTACCGCTATATCGTGACTACGATAATATTTATTACTTTCATTAATTTCTTCCTCTAGAGTCATACCGCGATCACCAAAAATCATTTTCTTTTTGGCACTCGATTCGCTAAGAGGAGATTGTGATGGTTTACTATTAAAAACTTGACCATCAGGGTAGTTTATTTTCAAAATATCAACTCCTACTGTGCAAATTATACCATGATGGCAAAAATATTAATTAGGGGAGATTTCTTTATGTTAAAAAATTTATGGGTAACGGGTTACCGATCTTTTGAACTAGGTATTTTTAAAGATGATGACCCAAAATCTAAAGTAATTCAAGACTTTTTTCAAGAAAGACTAATTAATTATGCTGAAAATGGAACTCAATGGATAATAACTGGTGCACAATTGGGAACTGAACAAATTGTGGGTAAATCTATACAAGAAGTTAAGAAAAAAGGCTATAATATAAGACATGCAGTGATATTACCATATGCTGAATTTGGAAATAAGTGGAATGAGAACAATCAGCTATTACTAAAAAATTTTTTAAGAAACGCTGACTATGTCAACAAAGTTTCCAATATGAGTTATCATTCAGGTAGACAATTAAGAGTATGGCAAAGTTTTATGCTTCAACATACAAATGGAGCTTTGATTTTCTACGATCCCGATAGCGGTGGTAAGCCAAAGTACGACTATGAGGCTATTAAATCTTATCAGGATAGTGGAACTGATTATCAACTGGAATTAATAGATTTTGATTCTATGCAGGATTTTGCTAATATGTTATCAGATAGCTAGTTTCAGTCGTTTCTAGAATAATAATTAACACTGGGGTGTTTAATAATGAACAATATGAATGGAATGAACCAAAACGGTAATAATAACAACGGTAATGAATTTGCCTTAAATTACCAACCTAACGATATTTTGCAAAAGGAATTCAAAACAAAGATGAGAGGCTACGATCCTAACGAAGTCGATCAATTTTTGGATGGTATTATTAAGGATTATGAAACTTTTACAAATGAAATTGGTCAATTAAAAGCTGAAAATGAAAGTCTAATGCAATCACGTAATATGAACACAAGTCCATCAGCACAAGCACAACATAGACCTCAAGTTCAGAACAGAAGACCACAACCACAACAGAAACCAGTTTCAAGCTCAATTGCTGAAGCTTCAACTAATTATGATATTTTAAGACGTCTTTCTAATCTTGAAAAACGTGTCTTCGGTCATGATTTTGCTAATGGTGTTCCCGAAAATAATAATGATGGGGCTAAACAATTTGCATCAGCAGTTGTTCCTAACAATATGAATAACCATGATGGAGTTGAGAGTGGTCATACTGAGATCAATCCTAATATGAATAATGGCTTCAATAATCAAAATAATTTTCAAGGAAACCGCCCTATGAACGGCAATTCTGGACAAAATCAAAATAATTTTAATAATAATAACAATTTTAACAGATTTTAGTGTATACTATTCAAGTCGGTAAATTACGAGTAATCGCGGTCTAGTTATCTAGGCTGAGGAAGGTCCACGCCCGCGCGAGCTGAGATGCTTGCAGTGTTTGTGCTTGGCCCAATAAGCCAAGGTACCTTCGGGTAACGGCAGTGAAAGCACTAAGGTCTTTTGACTATGTGTTAATAGCTTGAAAGTGCCACAGAGACGGATTATTGTGAGAAATTGCAATGGTGGAACGAGGTAAACCCCGCAAGCGGGCAACCCAAACTTTGGTAGGGGCGCTTCATAACGAGAAATGAATCTACTGTGAAGGCTTAATTGTAGATAGATGATTACTAACTGTGTTAGGATTGCCAGCCTAACACATGAACAGAACGTGGCCTATAGGAGTTTATCGAGGCAAAGGGACGACTTGTTCGTCCTTTTTTTATACAATCAATTAAAAATTAAACTAAGAGGGAGCAATATGAAATTAATTGCGACTATGTCAAGCGGCTTTGAATCTGTAACCGCAAAAGAACTACAGAATTTGGGATACGATACAAAGACCGAGAATGGTAAGGTCTATTTTGACGGTGAATACGAAGATATTGCTAAAACTAACTTGTGGCTCAGAAGTGCTGATCGAATTAAGATTTTGATTGGTACTTTTAAGGCAACAACTTTCGAAGAATTATTCGATAAGGTTTATGCAATCGATTGGGACAATTGGCTACCTTTAAATGCAGCTTTCCCTATTAAGGCTAGAACTGTCAAATCACAATTACATTCAGAACGTGATATTCAAGCTATTACTAAAAAGGCTATCGTTAATAAAATGGCCGATGTTTTTATGCGTCGTGGACGTTTGCCTGAGACTGGTGCAAAATTTCAAATTGAAACTCGTATTCATAAAGATGTTGTAGAAGTAACACTTGATACAACCGGTGAATCATTGTACAAGCGTGGTTATCGTGTTGAACACGGTGCTGCTCCTTTAAAGGAAAACTTTGCGGCTGCTATGATTCTTTTAACAGTTTGGCATCCTGAAGAAGATCCTTTCATGGACCCAACAACAGGTTCTGGTACCATTGCTATTGAAGCTGCACGTATGGCTAAAAACATTGCTCCTGGTATCTTACGTCACTTCCTATTCGAAGATTTCGATTGGTTTGATCCTAAAATTTTGGCTAATCTTAAAGAAGAAGCTAAGGCTGGCGTAAAAAAGGATCTCGACTTAGATATCTTTGCCAGTGATATCGATGGCTCGATGATCGACGTAGCTAAATTAAATGCTCATGATGCTGGTGTCTTACATGATATTCAATTTAAGCAAATTGCTGTTAAAGATTTGAAGATCGAAGGGGAGTATGGAACAATCATTTCTAACCCACCTTATGGTCAACGTATGAGTGATATGGCCGGTGTTAGAAAACTATATAAAGAAATGGGAGAAGTTTTCTCAACCGCTCCCACTTGGAATAAATATATTTTAACTAGTGATGTTGAATTCGAAAAATACTATGGCGAATTAGCTACTAAGAAACGTAAACTTTACAACGGTTCTATTAGAACGGATATGTACCAATACTGGGCTAAACACTAAAGACTATTACGTCTGTGTAAGTCCCAAAGAATGATTAAAATAATAACAATAGTAATGATTAACGAAAAAATCCAAGACCATTCTTGATCGGCCACGGGTAATTTCATATTCATACCATAAAAACCTGATACGATCGTGGGGATGCTTAAAATGATAGTATAAACTGTCAGCACCTTCATGGTCGTATTTGTTCTGTTGTTTAAAATATTATTATAGGTATTAGAAATACGATCAATAATATCGGAACTCAAATTGACCTGATTTTTAATCTGTTCAATTTCAATAACTGAATCGTGAAGATGCTCATGAGTAGCCTTAGTTAAATGTAATTGTTGAACCTTGCCACTAGAAATGAGTTCTATTTCATTAAGAACAGTTACGTTACCACTAATGGCCGTACTCAAGTAAGTTGTTAAATCTTGTAATTCGGCTAAATCCAAAATTTGATTTTCTGAAGAATGGTGTTTCTTGATCAAACGTTGGATTTTATTTCTTTTAGAATCGGTTTCACTGATTTGATCACTATAATCACTAGAAATCTGATCAAAAGTATGAAAGATAAGTTCCCAAAGTAGATTTTCCTTGCCTTCACCAAAATTCTTCTTCGCATAAAGAAGGTAATCTCTTACATAGTGAGTAGCATCGTTAGTAAACAAAAAGAGTTGCTTATCCTTGATAGCAAAAGAAATGGGTAAGACTCTTTGTGATAGGTCGTCACTTTGTTCATTTTCATTTTGTACGTTATAAACGATCAAAAAAGTTTGACTATATTCATCATATTCAAAACGAGCTCGTTCATTTTCATCATCAGCATAGTCAAGAATTTCGTTGGTTAGACTATAATTTTCAATCAGTGATGTACGATCAGAATCATTTAAATTCTTAGTCGAATGAACGTCTATTAATTTGTGGCCTTGGTCTAATACTGTTTCATTAATCATTTTTTATCCCCTCATTAAGGATAATGATACCAAAAATAAAAAGTGGGTTGAGAATTATTTTTCTCAATCCACTTTTTTCGGCTGTTCGTCAAATCAAGTTGATGGCGGTTCAAGTTAACAGTTAGACCATA
>NZ_AZES01000024.1 GCF_001434985.1 Companilactobacillus paralimentarius DSM 13238 = JCM 10415
ATCACTTGGATTCAATTTATTTTGTCCAAGTGGCTAACTTGTTATTGAAATTTTCGCACAATTTTATGAATTTTATTATATATATTTTATTATATTTTGGTCCTTACCAATTTTAGAAATAGTCGATCAATTGAGGCTTTTCGGAAACAAAAACTTTTGATAAACCATTTATTTTACTCAAATCTCCTTTAACTAATCCATAATCAGCTAAAGAATTTAAATTGTGATAACCGAACATTGCTTTGGTTAATGTTTGAATCGTTAATTCTAGATCAGCTCCCTCACCATCGGCATTACTTAATTCCACTTTACCGTTGTTAATAGCTAAAGCCCAAGTATGGTCATTCCACTCCAAAGTGTCTTTAACCTTAAAATATATTTTTTCTAAAGAATCCACTTGAATTGGATAACGTTTTAAAAAGTCTTCTAAATTAACAATTCTTGCCATCATATAAGGGGTTACTTCTACGCGTGCTGAATATGGATCTTCCAAGAAATCAGATTTTAAATCCGGATTTGGTGACTCATAAACAAATTTAGGGAAAATTGATTGGTGCTTAATAACAAATTTGGCTAACAATTGACGACTTAATGGATTAAGGTTGATCCATTCATGAATATAAAAGGTTTGATCCTGATTGTAATAAATCAAATAACCAATCAAAACATCATTATCATAGGCTAAAGCAGCTTGGTAGTCGGAATGCTTATCCAACATATGGTCCCACCACCACTTTGCACGATTAACTCCACCTAGATCATTATGATCCAGATACATTTTCTTTAATTCATCAGGAATATCTTTAATAGAAATTCTCTGAACATAACCATGCTCGGCATTCTTGATTCGAGGCAAATTTTCACTCTTGATTTCAATTTGGGTATGGTCAAAAACCTGTTCAAATCCAAAACGACGATAGTATCCAAAAGAAAATGGGGCTAAATAAGACAGAGTAACATGGTTTTTATACATGTCGGACAGAGCCTCATTCATTAATTTACCAGCGCCACCTTGACCACCAAATTCAGGTGCACTCATTACATCCCCGATTCCATTCATTTTATAATCAATGCCATGAAAATTAACTTCAAATGGAATGCTAAACAGGCCACTGCCTAGTTTCGAATCATTCATAATTCCATATGCTAATGAATGATCATATCGTTCCTTAAAGACACGTTTGCGTTGTAACGAGTCCTGACGATTAAAGGAATACAAATATAAATCATAAAACTTATCGAATTCATTTTCTCCAAGCAAGTATTTATTCATAATTCTCTCCCTATAAAAAAATACTATTCGTCTGAGAATAGTATTCTTTGTCTTATTCAGTTAACTTAAAACTACTCCAAGGCTCAATGTATTTCAACAAAAAGGCCTCATCAGAATTCAAATGACCAATAACATTACGTCGTCCATCATTCTTAATATCACGCAGTGCTATTTGAGTTTCACCTTTATATTGTCCATATTTTTCATTAACAATAATGATGTCGCCTCGTTTAATATCATCAGTATCATGAGCAGGAAAATCACGATCCCGATAATGCACTCTAGTCATAGTACTACGTAATAAGTAATCTGACGCATCGCCACGATAAACGTGAGTAGATTTCAAGATAACTTCTTTTTCTAATTCAGTAGCATTCTGAGAAAAATCCACTTTCAAAACTGGATATGGTGCATAGAAAGCTTTTGAAGCTTCCTCTAATTCTTCATCGGATGCATAAGTATTACCAATAATCACATCATCAACTACACCACTTAATAATAAGTGTTTAACTTGAGTTGCGATTGGTAAATCACGATCATCCTCCAAAGTTGGTAAACCATCTTGCACTGGCCATGGTCCAAAAGTTGCGTGGTGTGAACTTACAAAGGCAGCAGAATGGATGTTACGTTCCTTAAAGAAGTTTGACCATTTAATGAAGAAGTCTTCTCCCAAACCAGTATATCTTTGAGGATAGAAATTGTGACAACCAAGTAAGTTGTTTGTATCTGGATGACATGAAATAATATTGTCCAAGTAATGCGTACCAGAACTCATATTTATTTCAATTTTCAATCCATAAGGATTACGAGTCATCTTAGCCTCTTCCATACCGGAAAAGCCCTCATCTAATCTGATTCCGTAAGCCCCAAGATCGTGGAAAAATGATAAATCATCATAGCTGATATTCAATTCCTTAAACAATCTAGGATTCATATCTACAATCGTAACAAAGCCAAGCTTATTTCCATAAGCAATTGTTTCCTTGAAACGATTGATAGTCTTATCCTTATCATCACCTAACTCTAGTAATGAAGCAAATATTCTTGAATAACCTAGTTTACTAGCTGTATCGAGATATTTTTTATCTTCCTCTAAAGTTGAATGTTCAGGATATAGCGACAATCCAAGTCTTCTCAAAACGAAACCTCCAAAAATTAGTATTAAGCTTTAGCATTCTTTGGATCTAATTCTTCAGCCAATTTTTCTTTATCCATTGACTTGAAGAAGTAGAAGTACATCAAAGTATCAAGAATGATATTAATAATTTGCATTACAGAACCTGAAATATGTCCAGTTGCAATGAATCCTGATAGAATTGGTGGAGTTGTCCATGGAATGTAGACACCCATTGGTCTTGCAACCAAGTTAGTAGCCATACCAATATATGTTGTTGTTACGTTGATTAAAGGTGTAACAATAAATGGAACTAACATCTTGTAGTTCATAACAATTGGTAGACCGAAGAGAATAGGCTCATTAATATTGAACAAAGCAGGTCCAGCAACCAACTTACCTAAAGTCTTAAGTTCCTTACTCTTTGCGGCAAAGGCTAACAACATAGCCAAACCGATTGTGGCACCAGAACCACCCATGTGAACGAAGTTATCAAAGAATGATGTTGTAACAATATTTGGTAGAGCTTTACCAGCAGTGAAGGCTGCATGGTTTTGGTTCAAAGATGTCAACCAGATAGGCATCATAACACCGGAAACCACGTTAGCACCATGAATACCGAAAATCCATAGGAATGAAATTAGGAATTCAGCTACTAGAGCACCAGGTAATGTGTTACTCAAGTGACTTAGTGGTGTTGCCAAGAAGAATGAAATAATATTTGGAATACTTTGCATTGGTGTTGCTTCAACACCTAGACGAATTACCCAAACAAGAGCTAAAACGATGAAACCTGGGAACAAAGCAGCAAATGAGTTACTTACTGCAGGTGGAACTGTATCAGGCATCTTAATTGTCCAGTTCTTGTGAACCATCCATACGTAAAAGTCGGTAATGAATAAACCAACAATAATTGCTGTAAATAGACCAGCTGAATCAAATTGTGTTAATGGAATCCACAATGCACCAGCCTTATCTGTCTTCAAAGGAATAGTAAGTACGAAAGCACCCATTGAAACGATTGAAGCAGAAATTGGATCGACCTTATAACTCTTTGCCAAGTTATAAGAAATACCAATAACAGCGATCAGACCCATAATATGGAATGATGCGTTAGTTGGATATTGTAAAACAGTTCCCCAATTCTTACCAAAGACACTAGCCATAAAGTCCAAATAGGCTTGAATTGGAAATTGTGCAATGATCATGAAGACTGAACCAATGATAATCATAGGAACAGCTAATGTCATACCATCACGCAATGCAATCAAATGACGAGAAGAAGCAAGTTTACCAGCGAGTGGAATAACCTTGTCGGTGATAAAACTGTTTGGTTTCTTTTCAGCCATGAGCAAAACCCCCTCAAAAATAAAATTTGTTACTAAGCAGAAACACTGTTATCCGCTTACAAATACTATTGTAAACCTTTTCATCAAAATGTATATGTCTTTATAAGTAAAATAATATGTTTTAATCTAAAAAACATGTCACTAATCTGTGACATGTTCCAAAAATCTATTGTCTACTTGGTCTACCATCTTATGGTAAGCACAATTAGAGATCTGTTCTAGGGTATAAACGATAGGCACTTGAGTCGTTACATTGATGTGTCCTTTACGATTCTGAGGCGTATCATAGGAAATCGCAAAGTCTGTTACCTGATTTAAAACAGAATACGAGTTAGCCGTCAAAGCTATTGTTTCTGCTCCATTCTTTTTGTAATAACGCGCCTGCTCTAACACTTCATCAGTCTCACCTGATATAGATACTAAGATCAATAAGGTCTTACTGAAATCACGATTAGAGAATGGTTCCGGTTGGAATGGATCAATAATCGGCAATGAATAAATGCCGTAGCTAGATAAGATACTAGCTCCATACTGGGCGATACGACCACTGTTACCTACTCCAAAGAACAATACTAAGTCAGCAGCATTGATCATATCGGCAGCTTGCTCAATCTTGTTATCAAACGGTTCTTCGTCAGCGACTAATTGGAAGAAGTTCTTAATTGGTTCCATACTAGGATCTTGTTGAGCCTTCGAGGGTTGTTTTAAGCTTTGTTTTAAAGCAAATTTAAACTCTGAAAAACCACTGTAATCCATTTTCTTAAGAAATCTCAAAATGGTTGTCGTTGAAACATGGGCAGCATTGGCCATCTCACGAATAGTCATATCTTGCACTTCTCTAGTATGCCCAATGATGTACTTATAGACGATTAATTCTAATCGATTCAACTCATGAACTTTCTGATAAGGAAACATGTTTTTTCACCCTCCTTCTTATTGGTATATATCACTTTTACTAAACTAGTTTCAGTATACATGTAACAAGTTACATTTTCTAGCGATAAAAAAAGCCGAGACAAGTGATTTAGTCGTTGTCTCAGCTTTTTTGTTAGATTCAGTCTAAGTCTGATCCGTTTGAACGGATTACCTTTTGATACCAGTAGAATGAATCCTTCTTTGAACGTGCAAGTGTTCCGTTACCTTCATCGTCTTTGTCGACATAAATGAATCCGTAACGTTTGGACATTTGACCTGTTCCAGCAGAAACTAAATCAATGCAGCCCCATGGAGTGTAACCCATAAGATCTACGCCATCTTCATTAACTGCTGTAATCATTTGTTTGACGTGGGCACGCAAGTAGTCAACACGATAATCATCATGGATACTGCCATCTGATTCGACTTTATCATATGCACCAAAACCATTTTCAACGATCATCACTGGCTTGTGATAATGTTCCGTCAACCAGTTCATTGAATATCTCAAACCAACAGGATCAACAGGCCAACCCCAATCATTATATTTAAGATTAGGATTCTTAACTGCTTCACGATCACCAACAAACTTAAATTCAGGATTGTCATCACTATACTTAACAGTCATAGAATTGTAATAACTAAAACCAACATAATCCACTGTTCCTTCACGTAAAACAACGCGATCCTCAGCTGTAATATCTGGTCTTAAATCATGATTCTTGAAGTATGCTTCCATACCGACTGGATATTCACCCAGAGCTTGAACATCAGCCCACCAGTAACGTCTTTGCATGGCTTTTTCAGCTAGTAAGATGTCCTTAGGATCTGATGATGCTGGATAAACAGGAGTAAAGTTAACCATATTACCAATTTCAAAATTAGGATTGATCTTATGACCAATTTTTACTGCCAAAGCACTAGCAACAACTTCATAATGTGATGCCTGATACATCAAAGCCTCACGTTCTGCTTCTGATTCATTGTTTCTAAAGATCAAGCCAGAATCAGTTGCAATAGAGAAATCATTTGTAAAGGTTGTTTGATTATTGATTTCATTGAATGTCATCCAATACTTAACCTTATCTTTGTAACGTTTGAAACAAACAGTAGCAAACTTAACAAAGAAATCAATCACTTTACGATTTCTCCAACCACCATATTCTGTAACTAAGTGATATGGCATTTCAAAATGTGACAAAGTAATAACTGGTTCAATACCATACTTCAAACATTCATCAAACATATCATCATAGAACTTCAAGCCTGCTTCATTAGGCTCGGCTTCATCACCATTAGGAAAAATTCTTGTCCAAGCGATAGAAGTTCTAAAACACTTAAAGCCCATTTCAGCAAACATTTTAATATCATCTTTATAATGGTGATAAAAATCAATAGCCTCATGATTAGGATAATTTTTACCAGCAATTACGCCATCAGTAATTTCACGGGGTTTTTGGTAAGCACCAGCTGTCATAATATCCGACACACTGACGCCTTTGCCGTCAACATCCCAAGCTCCTTCAAGTTGGTTTGCAGCAACGGCTCCTCCCCATAGAAAATCTTTTCTCAATCCACTTTTTGTTGTTTCAGTCATATAAAAGCCCCTCTCAACTATATGTCTAAATCTTTACCATTTGATTCAATTACTTTCTTATACCAGTAGAAGGAATCCTTCTTAGAACGCTTTAAACTACCATGACCTTCATCATCTTCGTCAACATAAATCATTCCATAACGTTTCTTCATTTCACCGGTACTTGCCGACACGAGATCGATATGTCCCCATGGAGTGTAACCAAGTAATTGAACACCATCTTCTTTAACAGCCTTTTCCATTTGTAAAATATGATCATGGAAGTATTGAATACGATAAGGATCATGAATGCTACCATCAGCTTCAACTTTATCGTAAGCTCCAAATCCATTTTCAACAATAAACAAAGGTTTGTGCCAACGAGTCGTCATCCAGTTCATAGCATATCTCAAACCAACTGGATCAATTTGCCAACCCCAATCTGATTTTTCAACATATGGATTTGAAACCAAATCGTCATGTTCGTCATAATCAAAGTGAGTTTCACCTTCATGTGCCTTCGTAGCAAAGGACATGTAGTAACTGAAGCCAACATAATCAACTGTTCCAGCCTTGATTGTTGCTAAATCGCTGGCTGTAATATCCAGATTATAATCCTTACGAGCCCAATACTTTTGAATCCATTCAGGATAGAATCCTAGAGCTTGAACATCGCCAAAATAATAGCGATATTGCATTGCTCGTTCAGCTTTCATAATATCGGCTGGTTTAGATGTCAATGGATAAATTGGACACATAGCAATCATAGAACCAACTTGTAAACTTGGATCTATTCGATGAGCAATTTGAACTGCATCCGCACTCGCAACAAATTCGTAATGGGCAGCTTGGAACATTTCCTCTTCCCAGTTGTCATTCTTATCTAATTGCAAGCCAGAATTTTGAAGTAATGGATGTGGATCTTGCCAATCAGTCTGATTATTAATCTCATTGAATGTCATCCAATATTTAACTTTATCTTTGTAACGTTTGAAACAAACTTCAGCAAAACGATCAAAAAACTCAATCATCTTACGATTGCTCCAACCGCCATATTCTTTAACAAGATGATATGGCATTTCAAAATGTGACAAAGTAATAACTGGTTCAATACCATACTTTAAACATTCATCAAACATGTCATCATAAAATTTTAAACCGGCTTCATTAGGTTCTGTCTCATCACCATTAGGGAAAACTCTTGTCCAAGCAATAGATGTTCTGAAACATTTTAAACCTAATTCAGCAAATAACTTAATATCCTCTGGATACTTGTGATAGAAATCATTACCCCAATGATTAGGATAAATTTCTCCATCCTCGACACCATCTGTAACTCTTCTTGCAACACCTTTAGCACCAGCTGTCATAACATCGGCAATACTTACGCCTTTGCCACCCTCATTCCAGCCACCTTCTAATTGGTGTGCTGCAACAGCGCCTCCCCAAAGGAAACCTTTGGGCATTTGAATTCCCTCACTCATTTGAGATTATTCTCCTTCTTTTGCAAGTTTCTTATATAGATCAACAATTTCTCCCGCTAGATCTCTAAATGTAATAGCATTCATAATGTGATCTTGTGAATGTACCATTAGTAAAGTAACTTTAGCATGATCACCATTAGCTTCTTTAGTTAACATATCTGTTTGAGAATTATGAGCATCAACTAAGAACTTGTCAGCTTCCTTCAATTTTTGATCGGCAACTGTAAAGTGACCCTTTTTAGCAGCATTGATAGCTTCAAAAGATGAACTCTTAGCATTTCCTCCGTTAATGATTAGTCCCATAACTGTTTGTAATTGTTCATCATGTTGTTCTTCTGTCATTTTTCTTTTCTCCTCAATTATTAATTCTTTAATTTTTATTAAGCGCTTACTTTATCCATAAAAAACGAAAAGGGTGCTAACATGCGCCCTTTTTTGTTTTTTATTAATGAATGATTATTTAATTAAGCTTAAAGCTTCTCTTAGAACTTTTTCACCGTTCATCATTCCGTAGTCTTGCATGTTGATAACTTCAACAGGAATTGTCAACTTCTCTTTGAATTGACCTTCTAGATATCTAACTTGAGGTCCAAGCATCAAAACATCAGGATGTTTTTCTTCTAGTTTTGCATCAGCATCAGCAGCGGCAGTAGCGAAAATTTCAGCATCAACACCATCACTTTCAGCAGCCTTTTGCATCTTTGATACTAGTAAACTTGTTGACATACCTGCAGCACAGCAAAGCATAATTGTTTTTTCAGCCATAATAAAATACCCCTTTGAATAAAATATTTATTTGTTTTTTATTTAAAACGTTTACTTAAAACGCTTTCATAGAACAATTAGATTGTATAACTAGTTTCAACATTTATCAAGATGTTTTTATCAAAAAACATCTTGAATTTATAAAATCACTCTCAAAACATTTATAGACCGCCAAAAGTAACCCCAATTCTAAAAATTAAAATAGCATCTATTCAGAAAAAACAATTCTTACTCAAGTTTTGTTACAACCAAATGCCAACTAATCTAGTGAAAATACCTCACTGTCCGCAAAAAAAACGACCTCTATTGAGCATTCAAGATATATCTTTACTTGAATATCTCAATAGAGGCCGGTCTTGTTTGTTTTTAATTTTTATAGTATTACTTAGCAAAATAGAATCCTTCACAACGGTTTTACACTGCTAATGTCAATTCAAAAAAAGTGGAAAACAATACAATGACTTTAAAAATGATATACTGCATCATCTCTTGAACAAATGCAGGTTAATCAAATTCTTTATTCAAAACCCGCCTAATCATAGTTGCTACACCATCTTGATTATTAGTGTCGGTAACTTTCCAAGCCACATCTTTCACTTTATCAATTGCATTAGCCATGGCCACACCATAGCCAGCTTCTTTGATCATGTCTAAATCATTTCCATAATCACCGAAGCACATAAAACTATTCATGGGAATTGTTTCATATTCTGAAATATGTTGCAAAGCTGACAGTTTTGTTACATCTTGACCATTAATTTCAAAATAATCATTACCAGAACGACTGATTGTTATCGGTAAAGCAGTAAACGACTCTAATTTTTTTTGTAATTCATGCAGCCTTTTAGGTGGACAACTGAAACAAACCTTATAAATATTCAAATCCTTCTGATCATTCAACTTCATCAATTCATTTACAGAATGAGCCTTAAAGTGATGTCGTCCCATCCCCTCAAAGTAAGTATTCCAATGATGATTGGGATCGTAGATATAAGTATCATTAAGTCCATCTAAGACAATCTTGAATTTACTAAATTCTGCACGTTTTAGAATTTCCGCAATTACGTCGTGATCCAAAGGATGATCAATAATCCTTTTCCCCTTAGCATTAACTACAACTGCTCCATTTAAAACCACGCGATAACCAGGTATTTTTAAATCTTTTTCAAAAAATTTATTAACAGAATGCAAAGTTCTCCCCGAACAGATTGCAAACACAATTCCGGAATTGACCGCATCGCGAATAGCCTGCACGTTTGAAGTGGATATTTTACTGTAACTATTCAACAGTGTTCCGTCTAGGTCAGTTCCAATAAATTTAATCATTAGTTAAGTAACCCCTTACAAAAATCTCGATTACACTAATCATACGACACTAGTTAGCAAAAAAGAAGTCTCTTTCTAACTAAACTAATCACATGCGACTAATACTTTTCTGAAATCAGCTAGAAAATTAGGATAAGAAATATCAATCGATTCAATGTTTTTTATCTTAAAGGAGGTTTCAGTAAGAATTGAGGCTACGCAAAGCATCATAGCAATCCGATGATCATTGTGACTGTCAACATCATCTTTAACTTTGATCGCTTGACCACCATTGATTACGATTGAATCATCGTTAACTTGCATAATTATTCCTAGTTTAGCTAATTCCACTCGCATATTTCGGATGCGATCGCTTAATTGTAAATGCACGTCGTGAATTCCCTCTATTACAGTCTGCCCTTCCGCCTGAGAAGCCAATAAAGCAATCAAAGGTATCTCATCAACAATAAACGGTACCTCTTTAGCAGTAACCGTGGTCCCGTGTAATTTCTGTGATTTAATCACCAAATCACCGTAGGGCTCAACAATATTTATTGAATGACTCTCTAACATAATATTGGCACCCATTTTTTGAGCAACATTCAATAAACCAATTCTTGTGGAATTTAATCCCACTTTGGGAAGTCTGACTTCACTACCTTTAGATAACAAAGCACCAGCAATATAAGGTGCCGCTGAAGAAAAGTCACCTGGTATCATCAAGCTTTGACCAGTCAAATGAGTATTTTGAGGATTGATTGTAATAATATCTGGTTTAGCATCAACGTCGGCGCCAAAATAATTTGCCAAAACCTCTGTATGATCTCTTGTAGGCAATTTCCGAATAATTGTAGTAGGCGTTTTGGCATAAATACCTGCCATTACTAAGCCACTTTTAATTTGAGCACTGGAAATATCTTGTTGATAAGTAATGCCCTGTAAATTATCACTGCCCTGCATTTTGATTGGTAAATAATCATTTGACAGTTTTTGAAAATTTGAACCCATCTGTTGCAATAAGACTACTAATCTATCGATTGAACGCTTCTTTAAGAAGTTGCCGCCATTAACGGTATATTCATTATTACTCGTCGCTAAAACACCCAATAAAAGGCTTTCCAGAGTTCCAACATTCTCAATATCTAATGGATCATCCAATGATTTGAGTCGGTGATTGACTCCTTTAATAATCATGTCATTGTTACTCATTTCCGTATGAATTTTGGCTCCAAGTTTTTTAAAAACTTTTGTCGTTACGGCCAAATCATCAGAGTAGGAAAAATTGCTAATCTGTGTAACTCCGTCTGCTAATGCACCAAAAGTAATCGCCCGATGAGCAATACTCTTATCACCAGGAACGATAACTTCACCTTGAAATTTAAATTTTGCTGCTCGTGTATTATAATCAAACATTTTTATTACACCTCAATATATCTAAAGATTATTTTCATAACCTCTTCTTAATGCTACGCTACCTAATTTTCCCACATAAAACAATTTTTTTGTCCTGAAAATAAAAAAAGACATTTACTAGAGCTCACGACCAAATGTGTGCCTCTCGTAAATGTCCATTTTTTATTATAAATTATTTGCAACAGATTCCTATTTAACACACAAGCGATAAATTGCTTCTGCAAAAATTTCCATGGCTTTCTTCATATCAGCCTTACTCCAATTTTCATTAGCTTGATGCATGAAGTCAGGAGTTGTTGGTAACATTCCACCAAAAGCTACACAATTATGCATTGTTCTAGCGAATGTGGCACCTCCAGAAATAGCTGGTTGTGATTTAGTATCGCCAGTTAGATCTTGATAGGTTGACATCAGGGTTTTAACTAATTCACTGTCAGTTGGTACGTATAATGGAGCAACATAATCGAAGTTCTCATATTTCATATCAAATTTAGCAACTGCATCTGAAATTTTTTGAATTAATTCGTCGTGTTCAATTTTAACAGGAATTCTTAAATCAATTTGCATTCTTGATTCTTCAGGTGTGATCTTCAAACTAGAAATATTAAACGTTAGTTTTCCAGAAACATCATCAGAAACATCCCCTAGAAGATTTGTTCCATTTGCATCTTCACCAAAAGCCTTTAAAAACTTCAATACAGCGATATCTGGGAAGACATCAGCTAAGGCAATACCCAATCTAACTACTGCATTAGTTCCCTCAGGAGCATTCATGGCATGAACTGACTTACCGTGAACTTCAATTGAACCATCATGATCCTCAGCCTCAAAGTTGTGTTTTTGCAAAGCCTTCAAAACTTCGGCTTGTTTAGGACCGCTATAAACTGCCTTTCCGGGAACGGCGTTAAAAGCATTTTCCAAA
Organism: Companilactobacillus paralimentarius DSM 13238 = JCM 10415; assembly: GCF_001434985.1. Lineage (GTDB taxonomy): Bacteria > Bacillota > Bacilli > Lactobacillales > Lactobacillaceae > Companilactobacillus > Companilactobacillus paralimentarius. The sequence continues at coordinate 12,117 of NZ_AZES01000024.1, forward strand.
TCTAAATTCAATTCAGTTGATCCTGGTCCAACTAAGTATGATTGCTGCAAACCTTTTTCGGCATAAATCAATGGGAATTCAGCATCAGGTGCAATTCCTAAGTCGATTGGATCTTCTTTTTTATTATATTCAGCCAAACATCTCCAGAGAATTTCTTCGTCAGTTCCGAAAATTACTCGAATTTTCTTATTGAATTTGTAGCCTTTATCAAGGATTGCCTTAATAGCATAAATTGCAGCCATTGTAGGTCCCTTATCATCTTGAGTTCCACGGCCATATAATTTATCATCTTTTTCGGTTAATTTATAAGGTTCAACATTCCAAGCTTCCAAATTTCCGGCAGGAACTTCATCCATATGACCGACGATACCAAAGGTTTCATCACCCTCACCAATATCTGCATAGCCATAGTAGCCTTCTGGATCTTCGTAAGTCTTAAAGCCTAATTTTTCAACAATAGCTAGAACTTCATCCAAAGCCTTTTTAGGACCCTTTCCAAAAGGTGCCTTTGGTTGTGCTGGTTCATTGTATGACGGCACACTAACAATTTTTGCTAAATCAGCGATTGCCTCTGATTGAATTTCATCTGTAATAAATTTTTCCATTACTAATTTCCCCCTCAATTTACTAAATTATTGCACAAATAACTAAGAACACTGCTACGACAACAAAGAGAATCGCCATCAGTTTCCACATGTACTTAAACCACTTAAGAATGTCAACGTGCCCAATAGCCAACGCACCCATAACAACCCCTGAAGTTGGTGTAACTAAGTTGACCCAACCTGAAGCAGCTTGGTAAGCGGTAATAACTAATGAACCATCAACACCAGAGAATTTACCTAATGGACCCATGATTCCCATAGTAGCGGCAGCTAATCCTGAAGTTGATGGAATCAAGAATGACATTGGTATATAGAAAATATAAGTTAAAACAATAAAGACACCTGCTGACAAACTTTGTAAACCAGTTTCTCCAGCATGTAACACTGTAGCTGTGATATAACCATTATTCATAACAACTTGAATACCACGAGCCACGGCTACAATAATTGCAACACTCAAGAAGTCATTCATTCCACCTAAAAAGGCATCAATAAATTCTGATTCTTTCATACGGAAAACAAACATTACTATAACTGACATCATAAAGAATAATGTCGTAATTTCAGTGAAATACCAAGTTCCTAATGGGGCTAAGTCTTTACCGATCAGAGCACCCAAGAAAGGAATATTTGTTAACCACTTAGTAAAACTGTCAAAGAAAGTCCAATGTTCATTCAAACTTGACCATGGGATTAAACTGACAATCATAATTAAGAATGTTAAACCAAATAACCAAAGAACTGCCTTTTGACGTGATGACAACTTATCGTCAATACTACGTTCAGGCATTGAAAATTCTTCTAAATCTTTTTGACGACGATCAAAGACATATGACTGTGATGGATCTTTTTTGATTTTATCGGCGTAACGCATTACATAAACAATACTAATAACCGTCACAATGACTAACAAAATCAGTCGTTGAATTAGTCCATCACCCGGTGAAATACCTAAAGTTTGTGATGCAACCCCTGTGGCAAAAGGATTGACAGTTGAAGCTAAACATCCAACCTGTGTTCCAATTAAAGCAATTGAAATAGCTGTGATAGAATCATAGCCAATTCCAATCATGACCGGAATCAAAATTGGATAAAAAGCAATTGTTTCTTCACCCATTCCATATGCTGATCCACCGATGGCAAATAATACCATCAGAATTGGAATCAAAGCTTTCTCTTTACCACTGTATTTTTTTACAGTAGCGCTAATTCCATCATCTAGTGCTCTCGTCTTGTTGACTACTCCCAAAAAACCACCAATAACTAAGATGAACAGTGATACTGAAATAGAACCTTCAGTTTCAGAAGTTCCAACCATACCATTGATTGGTGCTAAGAAAACATCCCAAATACCTTGCGGACTACTTGCACGAGCCTTATAAGTCCCCGCAATAATATTTCCGGCTTTGGTAGTAGCATATTCCCCAGCAGGAATAATCCAAGTCAAAACTGCCACTAAAATTATTAGGAAAAACAATATCGTATACGCGGAAGGCATTTGCCATTTTTTGGCTTTTTTCCCCATAAACATTATCCTCCTCTATCTATGTGATATACATGTAGAATATACGATAAAATTACTTATTACAATGCTTTCCTAAAAAATAGTTTTAAATAAAATTCCCATCACTCCGCTTGTGATAGCGTTTACAAACCGTTACAATGTTCTTAGATTCTAAGAAAGGATAACGCAAATGATCGAAAAAACTGAATTTGGAAAAAAAATTAATCGTCGTCCTTTAATAGTCAGTCTATTACTTAGCTTAATTGCTGGAGGATTGGGATCTTTATTTAATTTATCGGTTGCTCTTAGTTTATTCCTAGGTATCCTCTTTTTATTAATCTTCATTTACTACCCCAGCAATCTGCCTAAAATCTTTGGACATTGGCAGTTAGAAAAACACGGAGTATCCTATTACAAATTAAATTCTTATCCTGATCGTTTAAAATTGATTTTTTTACCTGATCACATTGACTATCAATTTATCAGTTTTTCTCAAGTTAAAAAATGTTATATTATCGAAAATAACAAAGAATATGACTTACAAAATATCCTCACTATTAAACCTACTAAACAGTCTTTTTTCCCATGGCTGAGAAAGCCATTCTATCTTGTATTAGATCTTAACAAGGGAAAAATTTTATTAGATTTATCTTGGGATCAACAACATGATCCTAAAAATACTCTTTATCGAGTTAGCAATGTTTTGAAAATCATTACCGAAAAGATCAGTTAAAAAAGACCAGAGCAGTGACCATCTTTGATGGTTATTGCCCTGGTCTTTTTATTTATAAACTAGCCCTTTGTATATGAAAATATATTGTACAGAAACAATTTTATTCTGCTCTCTACTCATTTAACCTTAATTCGTCCAGACTTAGTTTGAACATTCAATTGGTACTGCGGATCATTACCTACCGTACCTTCTTTATATTCCAAACGATCATGGCGTAAATTAGTCCTAGGTGCTTTGATTTCAGCCACTTTAGACTGTAATTTAAAATCATAGGAATCCTTTTCAGGCATCGAAACCTTAACCGTTCCCTTAGTATCATTAACAACAATATTTCCAGAAATCATCTCAAAATCTAATTGAACATAACCTGAAGAACTAGATACACTGCCAGCTCCACTTAGAGAAACAGCTTTGATCATTCCACTATAAGAGTTCAAGTAGAATCGGCGACTCCAAACATTATCCAATTTTATATCACCATTACGTGATTGAATAAAGAATCCCTTTCTGATTTTTAAATCATCCAAAACTATTTTGCCTGAGTTATCAGTAATGAACAATTGTTGACAAGTCATGTCATGCAACAGAATTGAACCATTATGATTCGATATAATCACGTCACCGATAAAAGTTTTTGGGATAAACACTTGAAGTTCGAATTTCAAAGTTGGAATTCGAGGGTACTTTTCCTGACTAATGGATAAATCATCGCCGGTAACATCAACTTTGAACATATATTTCAAATTACGACGTGACATCAATTCACGTACAATGAACTTTTCACCATCAGTCGACATTACTCTCACATTAGAATTATTACAATTAATACTTAACTTATTGACATCAAACATTGGGATAAAGTGTTGATTTACTATTTTTTCAATCATAATCAATACTTCCTAATCTATTATTATCCTCAAAAATTCTCTATGAGTATAAATTAATATTGATTAAATTGTAATAAAGATGTCTTCAACTATCCAAATCGTCAATTTTATTATGAAACTTTGATAATACCTGATTTTGCCCGAACAGTCAGCTGATATTGAGGATCATCACCAACTATTCCTTCCTTTAAGTTCATAATATCGTGCAGCCAGTTAGTAGCTTGTTTCATATGAACAATTCCTTCTTTGGCTTCCAAATCAAATTTATAAGAATCATCTTCAGGCATATTTAATTTGACCATACCACTGTTGTTTTCAATATTTATGTCACCGGTGACTTTAGCAAAATTCATATGAATAGCACCAGATTTAACAATAATATTACCGGCACCATTAAAATCAATTCCTCTAATTGATCCACTTTTAGATGAAATATCAAATTTAGGCGTTGCTACAGTATCCATATTGACCAGACCACTATGATCATTGATCGTTAACTGTTTCTTAGCTAAAATATGATCCAATGTTAATTTACCAGAATTTACATCAAGCAATAAAACTTGGCTCTCAAAGTTATTCAAATAAACTGCGCCACTGTGACATTCGATAATCGTTTTATCTAAAACATGCATGTTTTGAACTTGTAAGTTACCACTATCATTAATTATTTGTAGTGCCTTGACATAGGACTTGGGAATCAAAATTTTTACTCTGATTTTTAGTGGCAAGAAATGTGGAATTTCACCTTGTTTAATACTCAAAACACCATCAACTAAATCTGTTTTTACTTGGTAATTAGGATTGGTACGTGACATATACTCACTAATTTTAATTTTATTATCATCAGTAGACAAAACTTTTAAATCAGCATTCTTATAATTAATTTTGATTTTATTCAAATCCGCATAATCAAATTCATATTCATCGGTCAAAGGTAAAGTTTCAACACGAACTTCAGTGTTAAAGTCTTCATTATTTAAATCATCGTCAAAGTCCTCAAATTCTTTACCAAAGTAATTATCGAATTCATCTTTACCTTTTTTAAATGATTTCACATTACCTTTAAAATTAATGCCACTATCATTAATTACTAAATTGCCAAATTTGATTCCATCATCGTTGATTTTGATAGTTTTTCCATTATTAACTGTAATACCATTGTCATTTATATTGAGCAGTTCGCCATTATCTATACTAATACCCGAATTATCAATATTAAACGTGTGCCCTGCAGCGTGCTTATAATGCTCACTTTGATGAGTATCATTCAAAACTTGATTGATTACTTCATCAATATCGCCAAATTCTTTGAAGGCTTTTTCAACCGCAATTACTGGGGTCACATCATCGATTAATTTATCTTCCGCAGATGACATCAAATCAGATGATAACTCTTCTTTTAAATCACTTAATTCAACGTTTTCAGGATAATCATTAAAAATTTTATTTAATCTTTGATCAACTAATGTCTTTATTTTTTCATTCATGATTATTTATCCTTCCTAAAATTAATTCATCAATTACCTTTTTAGCAAAATTCCAAGCTTCAATATTATCCGTTAAAGTTTGTTTACCCTGAGTAGTTATCTGATAATACTTACGGCGTCCACCTTGAGTTTCATCACCCCAATAACCAACAATGTCACCATTCTTTTCTAACCTTCTAAAAACGGTATAAAGGGTAGCTTCATTCAATTCATAATCATTGTGACTCAATTCTTTAACTCGTTTAGCAATTTCATAACCATAACTGTCGCCTTGACTAAGAATGTTTAAAACAATCGTTGCGGTGTGTCCACGAATAATATCTTTGGAAATTAGTGGTTTCATTATTTCATCTCACCTTTTTTCTATGGCAATAATGTATCACCAATTACTATGCGTGTCAAAGTAATTTATTCAAAACAGTATTTTGTTTACAAAAAGTCAAACTAAAATTACCCTTTTACTTTGATATGTTTTAGTATTAAGTTAGTAAGATTTATTTGAAGTTCATTTATGGGAAAATATTTTCCTGCTTTTCTACTAAATGGATAAGTAAAACATTATATAATGATTAAAATACATTTATAAGGGGAAATTTAATGATTGTCGTTGCTTTATCAGCTGTTATTCTGCCACTAATACTCTTGGGAATTATCAACATGCCTGCAACTAAGGGTATGTCGATCAGTGCTTTCATTGTTTTGTTAGAGGGTTATTTTCTTTGGAAGATGCCTGCAAAAGCCTTGTTAGCTTCTATTTTTCAATCAATTCATAAAGCTTTACCCATCCTCTGGATTCTTTTTGGCGCTTTGATGATGCTTAATATTTTGCAGCATACCGGTGCAATTGATCGTATCAATGCTGGATTTCACACCTTATCAGCTGATATGCGAATTCAACTAATTTTAGTAGCCTTCTTATTCGGAGGACTAATTGAGGGTGTCTCAGGATTTGGAACTCCAGCCATGGTTACCGCTCCATTGATGATTGCCTTAGGCTTTTCACCTATGGCTGCTGTTACATTGGCCTTAATTGCCGATTCTACGCCTGCTTCGTTTGGAGCCGTCGGGACACCATTAACAGTTGGTTTGAGTAACGTCAATGAAAAAAGTACCTTCCTCAATTCCATTGGTCAACGAATCACACAATTAGATTTCTTTGCTGGTACTTTTATGCCTTTAATGCTGGTCTTTATCTTAATCTTTGTCTTCGGCAAAAATGATGGTAATCAAAAAAAGGACTTTATAAAGTTGGTCCCTTGGTCATTATTTATTGGATTAGTCTATAGTATCTTTGCTCTCTTAGTTTCATTTGTGCTCAGTTACGAATTTGTTTCTATTTTGGCTCCATTTGCAACTATTATCATCGCTATTTTAACTATCAAATTAAAATTCTTATTGCCTAAAGATAGTTTTACGAAACCTTGGACTACCTCTACAAAAACAATTGCTTCGGAAAAGAAAATGTCTTTGTTAACAGCTTGGTCACCATACATCATTGTTATCCTAATGCTTTTAGCTACACGGACAATTGCTCCATTGAAAGAGTTCTTAGTAACTAATATCAATTTATCATGGAAAAACATTTTAGGATTTTCACAAATTAATTCTGACTGGGAATTTCTATATTCTCCAGGTACATTATTAACGATTGCTGTTATCTTGGGGTTATTAATTCAAGTTAAAACCCTGAAAAACTTCTTCCCCATTGCTAAAAAAGTTGCTCTATCAATGAAATCAACTGCTTTAGCTTTAGTTGTGACCTTGATCATGGTTCAGGTCTTCACTAATTCTGAAATCAATTTAACCAAGCTACCTAGTATGCCGATGTATATTGCTGAAATCATTTCCAAATATCTCTCTGGTATCTGGATCATCATTGCTCCGTTTCTCGGTCAACTAGGTTCATTCGTTACTGGTAGTACAACCGTTTCAACCTTGACTTTCGGACAAATTCAAGCTGATATTGCTTCTAATGCCAACGTCAGCAAGGAACTAGTTTTAGCAGCTCAACTAATTGGTGCCGCAGCCGGAAATATGATTTGCGTTCACAATATAGTTTCTGTTAGTTCTGTTGTCGGACTCAGTGGTCAAGAAGGTAACATTTTACGCAAAACCGTTTTGCCAGCCTTATTATATGGACTTCTAGTTGGTATCATTGGTTTTATCTTTACTTTATTTATCTAAACAATCAAAAGAACGGCTTCCATTAAGTATTCAAGATAGATCCTTTACTTGAATCACTTAATAGAGGCCGTTTTTATTTTACAAAATTACGTATTAAACATACTTACCACAAGAAAAATAATTGAAATATTATTTAGTCTGGGATAAGAATTTAAGCACATTCACACTTTAAACAAGTTTGGGTAAAAATCGAAATAATCCTTTTAGTTCAGAACTTTTTTAGTGCTTTCTAATACCTCAATCTACTTATTCAATGCTATCCTTATCACAAATAATTTACGGAAGTGATCTTATGGAAATAGGTTCTTTGGCTGAATGGGTTGAAAGTTTTGCTGAAATATTAGCTGTTTCAGTTGCGCTCTTTTTACCCTATTACCAAAAACGCAAAGCTAATAAAGAAAAAAATCAGCAAGCAAAACAGATTATTATTAAAACTGCAAATAAGCTTTTACAACAAACAAATATTCAGGAATCAATTCAATTTAAAGAACTGACAAAATTCGTTTCAATCTACTTAGTCTTAGCTACAAACGACGCCACTATTACAATTATCCAATTAGGAGATGCCATTCTCAATGTTATCGGTACTTCTGATCAATTATCGATCAAACAACAATCACAGATCAATAAACTAATTGATGATTTAAATAAAATTAAAGTATAAAAATCATTCAATAACAAACTTTTCAATCGCATTTCCCACACCATCATGATTATTATCAGTTGTTATATAGTCACTGACAGCTTTCACACCAGCCTGAGCATTGCCCATAGCTATCCCTGTTCCAGCTGTTTCAAGCATTGAAATATCATTGTCACGATCCCCAATCGCTAAAACATCTTCCAATCTAATTTCTAACTGTTGCGCTAAATATTTCACTGCCTCACCTTTGTTGACATTCTTAGGAAAAATTTCTAGATAACCAACTCCAGTTCTTACAACAAAGTAGTTGCTAAATTGTCGACTGATAAAATCAGTAATTTCATCTAAACGTTGTTCATTACCATTGATAACTGCCTTGGTAATCTTGAAATCAGCTGCTAGATCTTCTGGCTCTTTGATATACAAACCACGACCATTCTCATAGGCCATAGCAATTGTATAGTTATCGATAAATTCAAAACCACTTGTGTAGGTATTACCTTGAATATCCAAAACACAATATGGGAAAACGTGCTCTTTAACAAAACTGACAAATTCACGGTAAAAATCATTACCAAGTGTTTTTTGATAAAAAATTTCTCCATTCATATTTTCAATAATTGCCCCACCATTAGTAATCATATAATTATCATTACCCTTAATTCCGAGACTGCGTGCATAATCATACATGGCCTTGTGTGGACGACCAGAACAGAGTACAACCTTTGTTCCATTTGCTATTGCCTTTTGAATCATGACTTTATTCTTTTTTGAAATTTCTTTTGCCGTTGTCAAAAGTGTATCGTCCATATCAATAGTAATTAACTTATATCCCATAAATTTTTCCTCATCACATAAATAAAAGTAATTCTAACTTTTAAATATATTTAGAGCTACAAACTTTGAGCAATAAAAATTTTTTCATCAAAAAAAGACTGTTTAGATAGAAATGGCGAATTTTATAATCAAGTTAGCCACTTTAGAAAAATGACAAAATAAAAAC
>NZ_AZES01000149.1 GCF_001434985.1 Companilactobacillus paralimentarius DSM 13238 = JCM 10415
TCCAAGTCTTCTTTGGTGACTTGTCCGAAAAATTCGATTAATTGTTGCAATCTACCGTAACATTATTATTTATCTTCCAATACAGTTAAAATTGTTGAAAAGTAATTATTTTTAACTTTTGTTTGCAAAAGTAAATTACTGTTAGCATGAATGATTTCATTGACCGTTGATAGTCCCAGACCACTATGTCCTTTTTTGGAAGTATAACCAGTTTTAGAAATTTGATTCAAATTAATATCTTCATTTGGAGTAACATTATTCTCTATAACGAATTCTAGGTAATTATCAAATGAAACAAGGGCAAAAGTCATTTTGGGATGATTAGTTAACGAAGACGCTTCAATAGCATTATCAAAAAGAATTCCTAAAATACGGGTTATTTCAATGGATAATCTTTTTGGAATAGAAATATTCTTATCAACTTCAAAGTTAGTTTCAATGTGCTTATTTTTAGCTGCAACAAGTTTCGTAACGATAATTCCTTTAACTAGATCATCATTAAGATGATATAAATTAGCATTTTCAATGGTTGAAGTCATGTCAACATTACTATCTGCATAATCAAGAAGACGTTGAATAGAATCATTGTCAGAACTTTTAGATCTTAATGAAACTGATAGTGATGTAAGAAGATTTTTGTAGTCATGCTTGAATCTTCTCAATTCAGTATTTTTTCGTTCCAGTTCCTTAATGTATAAATTTCTTTCCTTCAAGTGTCTATTTTCGTATTTGGATTTCATTTCCTTTGTATATCCAATTACTAGCATAATGCTTCCAATTGTTATAAATATAGCTGATACTAAACTAACTAATAAGGTGGTTTTTAAATAAGTTAATTGGTTAAATTCATGCTTAGATACTAGAATTAATGACAAATAGGAGAAAGTAATTACTATAATTGATAGAAGAATTATTTTAACCACTGTTTTATTGTAAATAATATTTACAATACTTTTTAACTTAAGGAGATATTTTATAACAATAATTATTACTATAGTTAATGTGTAGTTTATTAATATTAATAGAACAGTTGCTAGTAATGAACTATATGAATAGGTACTAAAATCTAATTTAAATACCTGTATAACAAAATAACTTGCTATTCCTTGAGTAATCGTACTTAGAAGAAACGATAGTAGTAGTAAAATGATTTTGATTAAAGGGTTTGTTTTTTGTTTTATTTTTCTAAAAAATAACCAATATGTGAAAGCTATGAGAAATATTGAAGCATTAGAAAAATAAAGATCGATAAAAGTGAATATAAGGCTTAAAGTGAAGGATAAGATTATATTTTTTTTCGTACGCAGATTTGGAATCAACAAGAATATTGATAAATAGATTAATAAAGAATTAGAAAAATCAAGGATTAACCAAGAAGGCGTTGTAAAATGTTCCAATTTGAATTTTCCTCACTTAATTTTAGAATCCTGAATTAATTCCAGGGAGACTGATGACTGGTAAAAATTGTAAAAAGTTAAACATAAAGAAATTACGTTAAAAGGTAAAATATAATTTCAAATGGTACAATTATATTAACTTGTAATAATAATTAGTGAGGTAGAGATGTGTTCTTAGGATCAGTAATTTACGATAAGCGACGTAGTTTGAACCTAACTCAAAGTGACTTGGCTAATGGTTTGTGTAATCAAAATACTATTAGCAAAATGGAAAAGCATAATATGACACCTCAAATGGATGTCTTGATAAAAATCTGTCAGCGTTTGGATCTTTCTTTGAATGATGTTTTTAGTGAATTTTCCAGCGATTCCAAACCTGAACAAACTTTTATTTTGAATGACATCGAAAAAGATGTTCTGTTAGGTAATTTGGATTCGATCGAAGATAAAATTGCTTTAATTCAAGATAAAATTAAGGCTAAGGATCGGGCACAATGTGACTTTATTCTTGGTGTCGTAAAGTTTAATATTGGAAATTATGAATTGAGTTCTTTCCATTTTGATAAAGTTTTACGAGAGACTAAGACTGATGAAGATAATATTTATACTTTGATGTCATATTTATTCAAAGGTAAGATATATTATCGTCAAGAACATTTCGACGAAGCCGATTACTATCTCGGTTTGATTAGTAGTTCTTTGAGAGAGAATCTTAATGTTAATAATGCTAGTGGATTAGAAATAATTTTTCTTGCTAAAATGGTAGGTAAAGCATACTTAAAAATAAAACAATTTGATTTTGCTAAAAGTATTTCCGAACGTGGTTTGAAATTTGCCAATGACAATCACTTGTCCTATTTTTTAGATGAACTGAATTATAATCTTTATTTAGTTTATCAAGCAGGAGACGATAAGGAAAAACAACGATTGTATAAAAACCGAGCTTTCTACTGTGCAGATGTATTAAATAATCATAAGCTTCAAGAAAAAATTGAACATAAATAAAGACAGCCAAAGCGGCTGCCTTATTTTTTTGTAATTATTATTTGAAAAGACTGATAGCAAAGCTTGGTTCATAAGTAGCTGAGTTAGCTAACTCTTGTTGAAGGAGCCCATCATTGAAGACTGATCCGCCTAATGGAATCCATTCATTGTTAGATACTTGAGCAAAATAGTAACCAGCACTATTTTCTACAACGCTAGAAATCTTCCAAGAAGTAGCAGCAGAAAGTGATCTAGTCATCGAATTTGAAGAAGTGTTATATAGTTGAACATTCTTAGCTAAAGTACCAGTGGCAGTACCGTTACTGAAGATAGAAGTGTTTTTATCTTCGGTAGCTAGAATCCATTCGTTTGTAGCTACTTGGTAATATTGATGACCGTTGATAGTTTTTTCTTGAGCTACTTTCCAAGAAGTGTTAGTTGGTAAAGTTCTACCAGTGTTCTGACCTAAGCCATTGTAGATGACTGAATTAGTACGGAGAGTGATGACTTTTTGAGCACTAGTATTAGCAACAGTATTGTTAGTGTTACTTGTACCATTGTAATCAGAAGTGAAGTTTAAAGCTTTGACCCATTCGTTGGTAGCAACACGGTAGTATGGGTAACCATTGATAACTTTGTATTGATCAACTTTCCATGAGGTGCCATTAGGAAGGGTAACACCCAAGCTGTAACCATTGTTGTTGACCACAGTGGCATTATTATCAGTAATAGTTTTAACAGCATTAACATAGGAAACTTCTTTTTGAACTGGGTTGAGTACTTGATTACCATTGCTGATATTCATAGCTGTGGCATCAACATATTGATTGGTTGCGACTTCATAGTAAGGATTACCACCGATAGTAATTCTTTGGCTTAATCTCCATGAAGTGAAATTCCCCAAGTAACCACCACGAACGTAATTACCATTGGCATCAACAGTGGCAGCACCACCACGCCTAACGGTTCCAATTAGTTGGGTATTAGCAGCATGAACGGTTTGATTTGTGGGTAAATTATTAAGGACAGATGGGGCTAATAAAACGGCAAGTGTCGAGGCTAAAACAATTTTCTTTTTATTCATAATTAATTCCTCCGAATATATTATTCAAGTATAAAATAGCACTATTTAATATAATTGAAGAAAACTATTGCTTTTGTTAAGAAAAACTTAACTTAATAAATTACTTATTTATGCAAAAAAATATGAGATAAGGATATTTGATTTATCCTTATCTCATATTTTAATTTAATCATTAACCATTATATTTTGATAATTTGAAAACAACTTTGTCTTTGTTGTGTAATTTCTTTTTGTCAGCTGAAACGTTAACTTGTTTGCCATTAACAGTGAATGTCCAGTAAATTTTCTTCTTGTTATTTTGTTTGTGACCGTCGATAGCTGAGATAAAGCCACCTTTGTCAGTAACTTTCCAGCCCTTCTTTAGACCATCGGTAACAGTGGCATTCTTTTTCAATGTGATAGTTTTCTTAGCCAACTGTTTTTTATTTTTCTTCAAAGTATAAGTAACTTTGATGTTCTTAGTAGATTTGGCTTGAACAGTTGTTGCAGTCACTGGAGCAAATACCCCTAGTAACATTAATAATGACAGTAGAAATGCTGTTATTTTTTTCATAATCTTCCTCCTCATTTTGTACAACGATTTCAATTATAACAAATAAAAAACTAAATGAATCAAATAGATTTTTTTCGTGAATAAGTTAAAATAGGAATATTGAGAAAGGAGCAGGCAATGATGAATAAGTTGATTTTGAACTTTCAAAAAAGAACTAACAGCGTGACAATTTTCATCTATTTGCTTGGTATTATTCTGATATCGCTGCTCTTTAATAGTCCAATTATTTCTCTGATTAATTTAGTTGCCTTAATCTTTATGGCCATTTTGGTTAGTCGTGAGAAAATAAAAACATATTTTAAGTTTTCTTGCGTAATCTTTATTGTGACTTTTATATTTAATTTGATTTTAAATCAGCGTGGTGAGGATGTACTTTGGAATTTCTATTCATTTCAGCTCACACAGGAATCGCTTCTTAATGGCATTGTTTTAGGTCTATCTTTTGTAAATTTGTTGTGGGCTTTTTATATTTATAATGCCCTGGTTCGAGTAAAAACAGTCTTTGAGTTGTTATCTAGTCTGTTAAAAAATGTAGCGTTGATTTTTATTTTGACGATTCAATTCATTCCGCGAATCATTCAAATTTACAACGAAACAAAAGCAATTAGAAAGTTTCAAACTACAGACAAAGTGCCACAATCCAAGTTGAAATCGACGATGAATTTAATGGAGATTATTTTGAATAAAGCTATTGCTAGTTTTATGAATGTTTCGGACACATTAATTTTGCGTGGTTTCAATAATCATCAAAAGAGTATTGGTAAAACGGAGTACAGAGGTGCTGATTTCTTATTGTCAGGTTTGATGGTGTCAGGTTTAGTGGCTGATATTGTGATGGCGATTGGCAAAGTTGGTATCATTAATTTAGGTTCAATCGATGTTCAATTGATTTTTACTAATTCAGAAATTATTTTACTTTTAATTAATGTGATTTTGATTTTATTACCAGTTATATTTGGAGGGGTAAATTACTTATGGTGGAAATTTTACATTTCAAAGATTACAGCTTCAAATACAACAACAGTCAGAAAGTATCGTTAAAAGATCTGAATTTCTCTGTCCAAATAGGCGATTTCATTGTGTTGATTGGTGAAACTGGTAGCGGTAAAAGTACCTTATTGAAGCAAATGCTAGCTGATTTAGCTGTTGGAAAAATTTTGTCAGGTGAATTGGTGACTGACTTGTCACTGAACAATAATAATTTTGCCTATGTGTCGCAGTTTGTTGATAATCAAATGGTCATGGAGACACCAAGGGACGAATTGAAGTTTGTTTTAGATAACCAAGGCTGCAATCAAAATGAAATTCAATTGCGGATTACGGAAATTGCCAGTTACTTAGGTATTATTGATTTACTCGATATCAATGAAAAACATCTGTCTGGTGGGCAAAAACAGTTAGTTAATTTAGCTAGTGCTTTAATTTTGAAACCAAAAGTATTATTGCTAGATGAACCGACTTCACAATTAGATCCAATTGCGGCTGAAAAATTATTGCAGATGGTACATAAAATCAACGAAGAATTGAATGTGACAGTATTGTTGGTTGAACATGAGATTGACCGTGCAATCCATTATGCCAACAGACTGTTAGTCATGGAGAAAGGTAGTTTGATTGAGGATGCACCAGTGGATACGGGGTTGCGTGATATCTATCAAAATCCTCACCTCAAAAATTACTTGACCCAAGTTGACCGTTTGATTTTGGAGTTGAACTTGTCTACGGATGAACAATTACCTTTGAGCAATAAGAAAGTTGGACTCCTGATAAATCAGAACAGGGCATCGTTAAAGTGTGTTCCTCGTAAAATTGTGATCGACAATTCCGCTGAAGATATTTTTGAGATCAAGCATCTAAATTTTCGATTTGACTTCAATGGTCCACAGATTATCAACAATATCAGTTTTGAGCTGAAAAGAGGGCAGTCTTATTGTGTTGTAGGTCCTAATGGAATGGGAAAGACTACGCTATTAAAAGCGATGACACAACAATTAAAACCCCAATCAGGTAAAATTCTATTTGATGGTCATAAAATCCAAAGTGATTTCTATCAGAAGGTTTTTGTTTTACCGCAGAATCCGGCTATTTTGTTCATGAAGGATACAGTGGCTGAGGAAATTAATTATCAATTGCAGTTAAGCAAGCGTGACACTACTCTTGAAGCAGTGTTAGATAAATTTTCTCTAACTGGTTTAGAAAAGACGAGTCCTTATGATTTGAGCGGCGGGCAACAGGAGTTTTTGGCATTGGCACTAGGCTTCATTAAGAACCCTCAAATATTATTTTTGGATGAACCGACTAAGGGATTAGATCCCAATAAAAAATTAGAGTTGGGGCAGATGTTGAATCGGTTTCAGAATACTGGTGGAACGGTGTTTGTGAATAGTCATGATTTACTATTTGCAGCAAGATTTTTCGAACAAGTAGCAATGATGTTTGATGGAAAAATCAGTCAATTTGCAACACCAACAGCATTTTTTAAAGATAAATTTTTCTATACGACGGAAATAAATAAGGCACTAAGGGAAACTTTTCCATTAGCCTTATCGTGGGAGGATATTAGACAACGTGAATCGTAAATCAATTTCTTTATTAGTTTTAGCAATTTTAGTGCTAGTTTTAATGGCTGTTTTTTCAAGTAAGAATTATTTACTGTTTTCTTTCGGATTTTTGATTTTAACTTTAGGTATTTATTTCTGGAAGTTTGAAAAATCACCGCATACTTCACGGGAGATTGTTTTTATTGCTATTATCTGTGCTTTAGCAGTTGTAGGAAGGATCATCTTTGCAGCTATTCCTGCAGTTAAACCAGAACTATTTATTTTAATTCTAGGAGCTATCGTCAGTGGACCAGAGACTGGCTTTCTGATGGGAACAATTATCGCGTTAACGTCAAATATGTACTTTGGTCAAGGTGCTTGGACACCCTGGCAAATGTTTGCTTTAGGGCTAATTGGATTGGTATCAGGATTGATGTTGAAAAAGGATATCGCGACTTGGAAGTTAGTCCTCTGGGGTTTCTTATCGGGCTTTATCATGGGTTGGATCATGGACATTTATTACATTATTGGTTTTGTGAATCCAATCAGTTGGCAGAGCGTTTTAACTTCTTTAGCGGCAAGTTTTTATTTCGATGTCGTTCATGCCATCTTTACAGCCGTTCTACTATTATTAGTCGGTAAGCGTTGGATCAAGTTGTTTGGTAATTACCAACGAAAGTATGATTTATTTAAGAATAATAACTAATAATTAAAGGTACGAATTTTTTTTGAAGTTAGGGATGAATGTACTTAAATTCTTGCTTCAGACTAAATGGCCTTTTGATTGTTTTCATTGAAATAAATATGTTTTATATGTAACTTTGTAAGATAATTTGTTTTAGTAAGGTAAAAACAGCCTCTATTAAGGGATTCAAGCAAAGTCTTGAATACTTAATGGAGGCTGTTCTTTTTATAATTGAAAGTTGAACATATTCTGTTTTACTTTTAAATATTTTAAGGAATCAATAGATATGCTAAAGCACCGATAGCTCCACCAGCTAGTGGTCCGAGAATTGGTACCCAACTGTAACTCCAATCGGAGTCGCCTTTGTTAGCAATTGGTAGAATTTGATGTGCAATTCTTGGCCCTAGGTCTCTGGCTGGATTAATGGCATAACCAGTGGTCCCACCGAGTGAGAATCCAATAGCAGTGATCAAAAGTCCTACAACAATTGGATTTAATCCTTGTGTGAATTTACCTCTAGTAAAGGCTAGTAAGGTAAAGACTAAGACGAATGTCCCAATAAATTCACTGATAAAGTTCATTGGGTAATTTCTGATAGCTGGACCTGTGGCGAAAACGCCTAAAATAGCTTTAGAATCTTTGGTTTCTTGCCAATGTGGATAATAATTGATCCAGACAATCACAGCTCCGACGATTGCCCCTAAGATTTGAGCAATCATGTAAGGAACGACGTAACCCCAATTGAAGACACCTGCGATAGCCATCCCCAAAGTTACAGCGGGATTTAAATGTGCCGGACTAAGGAAGGCTGAACAATAAATACCTAAAGTTACAGCTAATCCCCAACCAAGAGAAATGGCAACCCAACCGGAACCTTCAGCTTTAGACTTTTTCAAACTGACCGCAGCAACGACGCCGTCACCTAATAGAACTAAAACTAAGGTACCAATGAATTCCCCGAGTAATTGTAATGTTAAACTGTCATGCATAAAACTTACCTCCCATCCATATGATATCGGTTGCATAAATTGATTATACATAGATAAAGTTGAGAAAGCTAAAAATAGTCATCTTTTGGACATTATTTCTTGGTATAGTTGTTAAGAAAGATAATTATTAAGCAAGGAGTTTTATTAAATATGAAAATTTATACACGTACTGGAGATAAAGGTAAGACTAGAATTATTGGTAATGATGTTTTGTACAAGTCAGCTCAAAGAATTGAATCGTACGGAACGATTGATGAATTGAACTCTTTAGTGGGTGTCGTGATTGCTAATTTGTCTGAAAAAAATTTAGTTTTGAAAGATGAATTACAAGAGATTCAGCAATTATTATTTGATTGTGGAACTGATCTGGCCATTTCTGCTAGTGATAAGAAGCATGAATTTATTTTTACAGAGGATAATAAGGCTGTTGATTGGTTAGAAAAGAAAATCGACGATTATTCTGCCAAAGTTCCTGCTATTCAAAAATTCATCTTACCTGGTGGGTCAAGGACAGCTTCTAATTTGCACTTAGCAAGAACTGTGACTAGAAGAGCCGAACGAGAAATCGTTGCCTTGATGCAGGAAGAACCAATCAATGATTATGTGCTTAAATTTATTAATCGTCTATCCGATTATTTCTTTGCTGCGGCTAGGTATAGCAACGTTTTAGATGGAGTAGACGATATTCAATATCGTAATAGTAAACCTGTTTTTAGATAGCATAAGAATTGTACCCATTTACTTTTGTAAATGGGTATTTTTTTGGCAAAAAATTGTTATCCTTGATGTATGAATTTTTAAAGATAGAGGAATATGATGATGAGATCACAAAAAGAAAAAATGTTAGCTAGCGACTTATACATCGCACATGATCCGGAATTAAAAAAAGATTTTTTGAAAGCTAAGAGACTATTAAAGGAGTTCAATCAATCCAATGAGGAACAAGTTCCACGTAGGACTGAGATTTTGCAAGATTTATTCAAGAAAATTGGTGATAAGCCCTATATAACACCACCGTTCTATACAGACTATGGTTGCAATACGACTATTGGAAAGAACTTCTATGCTAACTACGACTTAATTCTTTTAGATATTGCACCAGTAAAGATTGGAGACAATGTTATGTTTGGCCCTCGTGTTGGAGTTTATACAGCTGGTCATCCAATTGATCCCGTAATACGAACAGAAGGATACGAATACGGTAAACCAATTGAGATTGGCGATAACGTTTGGATCGGTGGCAATGTAGTAATTAATCCAAATGTCAAAATAGGTAATAATGTTGTTATTGGTTCTGGCTCAATCGTAACTAAGGATATTCCTGATAATGTAGTAGCAGTTGGTAATCCTTGTAAAGTATTAAGAAAAATCAATGATGAGGATAAAAAATATTGGGAATTAGAGAAACAACGTTATTTTGAAAATTAAACCAAGCAAAAAGCTCAAAACCGTCAGCAAGCGATTTTGAGCTTTTTGTTTGAACTGAATCCGTAAGAAACAGTTTTTCTAAAGTTGTTAAGGATTATACATTATCTATAGGGGAAGGATAATCAAATATTTTCTTATTTGATTATGCTTATACTTTACCGCCGAGATATGAATTAATTATTGAAGAAAATCGATATTTGTTTTAATTAAATGTGAAGAAAAATCGATTTTACAATTCAAAAACAGATTCGAGATGCGCGAGAACACCTTGTTGATTATTGTTAGTTGTCTGATATGGAGCTGTTTCTAAGACAATTTCACTAGCATTTTCCATGGCGACACCGTGACCGACATAGCGTAACATTTCAAGATCATTGCCTCCATCCCCGAAAGCACACATTTCCTCTGGTTTGATATTTAATTTTTGTGATAAATACTCTAAACCAGTAGCCTTGTTAGCTTCGGCTTGGATAATATCGATATCACCGTGACCACTGGAAACGACAGAAACATCTTTGCCAATGCCATTAGCTAGGTGTTCCATATAAGCTTCAGTTTCAGTTAAAGGACAGTTGACTGAGAATTTTAGAATCTCATCGTCAATATTTTCAAAGCTATCAACACTTGTAATACAAGGAGTCGTGTGCTTCCAATTTTTAAAGTTTCTGATAAATGATTTGGTGCTGTTAAAGCCACTATCAATGGCAATATAGTCGATATTTTGATTAGTGTTGAGTAATTTCTTTTGAGCTGCTAATAAGCGTACAGTCGTGATATATTTATTAATCGGCATTTGAACGGTTTGGTGAAATTGTTGGTTCAAAGTCGTTACTGAGGTGTTCAGCTCATGAGCTAAGACGGCCCCATTTAAATCATCAGCATAATTGTTATTGATTATTTTCAGAGCCTGATCGATTAGACTCTCATTGACAGAGGTGTTGGAAGTGACTTTGTGAGAGAAGTTGTTGATTAAATTGGACATCAATATATAAATTCGACCGGTTAAATCAAGATTGAAAGTATCATCACGAGGTTCTTGCAAAAGTTGAATCATCATCCGCAGTTGTTTTTCTAATTCTTGATAAGCAATCAACTGTTTTAGACAAGTTGGTTTGCCTCTGAGATCAAAATGAATTTGGTCGATATCAGGATAAATTTTTTTGAGAAAGTCATAGTCAATCAAAAGGCAGAAGACAAAGACTGATTTTCTATTAATAAAGTCAGTCTCATGAATATCTCGGAAATTGATAACCCAAATATCACCTTGATGATATTCATTTTCTTGATTATCGTCTTTAACCAGCAAAGTATTTTTAGAAACCATAAATCCTAATTCAATATTACGGTGCCAATGCGAGGGGACACGTTTAGGTG
Organism: Companilactobacillus paralimentarius DSM 13238 = JCM 10415; assembly: GCF_001434985.1. Lineage (GTDB taxonomy): Bacteria > Bacillota > Bacilli > Lactobacillales > Lactobacillaceae > Companilactobacillus > Companilactobacillus paralimentarius. Next base: position 11,035 of record NZ_AZES01000149.1, read on the forward strand.
AATTCTCATCATGAAAATAGTATTTGAAAGGTACTTTTGGTGTTGGTTGAACTATTTCGTGCGTAATTTTCATTAAAGGACGTACTTCTTTAATGATTTGGCAATACCATCATTGTTATTAGTATCAGTCACATATTTAGCATGTTCTTTAGCTATATCTGAACCATTGCCCATTGCTACGGCAGAGCCAACGAAGTCAAACATTGGTAAATCGTTCTTTTCATCACCAAAAGCCATTATCTCATCGCTACTCAAATGTAAAATGTCAGCTAGAGTAGTTAAACCTTCACCTTTGTTAACTTCAGGATGCATAATTTCGATGAAATTAGCACCAGCACGCACAACATAGTATTCATCAGCAAATTCATCTTTTACTGCTTGTTCATATTGATCTAAAGTTTCTTTTTCACCAACGATAGCGGCTTTGGCAATTTCGAAGTCGGAAGCTAATTCATCGGGTTCACGAACAAAAATACCAGCACTGTTTTCCCAAGCTTGGGTAACGGCAAAGCGATTAATGTCATGGTTGGAAGTATAGACATTGCTATCATCGTCAAGCACATAATATTGCATTTTGCGGTCTTCAACAAATTTAACGATTCTTCGATAGTCTTTATTGTTAATTATTTTACGGGAAAGGACTTTACCAGCGGCTGTTTCTACAAGTGCACCATTGTAAGTGATGACGTATTGATCATCACCTTGTACACCAAGTTCATCTAAATAGTGGTCAACGCCGGCTAATGGTCTACCGGAACAAAGAACAACTTTGATACCTTTAGCCAAAGCTTCTTTTAAAGCTGATTTAGTAGATTCGGCAATTTGTTGATTGGAAGTTAGTAGTGTATCGTCAACATCTAAAGCAATTAGTTTTATACTCATGAATTTACCCCTTTTTAAACTTGGTTAATTAAGATAAGGATATTGTACCAAAAAAGTTAAGCGGTTTCAATTGCCGCTTAACTTTTTAAAAATAATATTTCGACCAATAGTAGCCAAACCAAGTAAATAGTCATCCTGAAAATTACGATTGAAATCCAATTTATAATTTTGATGTAGTGGGAGATATCGATGGAGTGTTTGAATAATTTGGTTAATTTCTAAATCGGTTAGATTCAATTCATCAATATAGGCAATAAGCAGATTAGGATTGATCAAACTAATAATGTTTCGTAGATGGTCAATAATTTGATTTTTAGGAGATTCCTTTTGATCGACGGTACCATATTGAACTTCTCCAGCTAATCCGTCTGCGCCAGTAATAAGTTGGTCGTTGATGACGATACCGACTCCGGGACCATAGAGCTTGGGAAAATAGATTCCAGCAGCAATATTTTGGCTTTCGTGTAGTGAAGAGGCAGCTCCGAAGATACAAGCATTGATATCGTTAACGATAATAGTATCGATATCAGTTGAGACCTCAATGGCCTTGGATAACTTGATACCACGCAATGCCTTAACATCAATTAGCTGTAAGTAACCATTCAATTCATCGCCAGGGATGCCGACAATTATTTTCTGAGGTTTACTTTCGTCTGTATGCAGTTTAATGAATTCCAAAAGCTGTTCAACTGAAGTTATATTCTCTTCATAATGTGTCTGAGAAATGATTTTTCCTGATAGATCAATAAGAGAGTAATTAGCCTTGATATAATCATGGACTTCGTGGAGTTGTAACGCTCCCAGAGTATAGGCCTGATAATTTATCTGATAAGTTTTGGCCCGGCGGCCTCTGGTATTAGTAAAATCGACGGTAAGAATGTTTTTTAATTCCAATAACTCGATCAGTTTATTGATACTGACGACGCTTAAACCAGTTAATGTTGATAATTGTTTAGCGGAGAGGGACTTATGAATATGCAGTAAATGTAAAATTGACTGTAAATTATGTTCTCGGGCTGAAATTTTGCTATTAGATGTCACTGTGTTCCTCCAGATAGATTGATTTGATAAATCAATATTAATAAAAAGTTTTGTTATAATTTAATGTAAAATATGTTTAAACAGGATATATACTGATTGTAGTATAGATAATACGAATTGACTTAAATAAAAAATAAAGGATGGCTTTTATTATGATGAATAGCGATTATAACGTTGAATTGAGCCGATTGAATCAGATTGAGTCAGTCGATATTCCCCATCTAGAAAATGTCAAAATGATTGTTAAAGATAGGGTAGACGCTCATTCTTATGAACCGATAATTTGGAATCACTTGAAAACCTTGAGTGATGATCCACAATTACCTGATGATTTGACTCAGTTACGTGCTGGAAATCAAAAGGCTGATATAGTTGCTTCCGATTCGACAGTTAGAATTGACGTAGAAATGAGTAATAAGTTAGATCGCAAAGTTAGATATTTGAAAATTTATCGTAATGACAAAAACTTATCAACCGAAAAGGCTTTGATTTATGTGCACGGAGGCGCTTATTATGGAGGTTCCGCTGAGGATACTTTACCATTTTTACGTTTGTTAGCGGCTAAATTCAATGGTTTTATCTATAGTGTGGATTATAGCATTGCACCGGAAAAACCATATCCAGCAGCTATTGAAGATTGTCTTTCAGTATTGATGGATATATGCGATAAGCACCAACAAATTTCTCTAGCTGGAGATTCAGCTGGTGCCTCGATTGCGTTGGGTGTCAGTCAATTAAGCAGTAACATGGGTATTTGCGAAATTTATAAGCACATATTATTTTATCCAACAATAGTTCAAGGCTCAGATTATAATGGTCCACTTTGGAATGATCGTTTGATTCCAATTAATCCGGAACAAAGACAAGCACTTCATAATAACTATACACAATTTAAACGTTTAGATAATATTATGACAAAATATTATTTGAATGGTGCTAATTATAATCTTTCGGCACCGCTTATTTCACCAATGTATGCAGATCCATTGATTTTTAAAAAAGTTTTGGTAATGACAGGTGAGTTCGATCCATTCAGACTGCAAGATGAAGCCTTTGTTCAAAAGGTTGGTATGGCAGGATGCGAAGCAGGGTATATCCGCTATGGTGGTTTAGCACACGCTTTTTTGAACTATGTAGGCAAGATACCGGCAGTAGAAGATGCTTTGATCGAGTGTGCTGAAGCTTTAAATAGTTAAAAATAGCTCCTATTTAGATAATACGTATTATCTAAATAGGAGCTGTTTGCTTTGTGAAAGTTTAGTAAAATGTGAATGTCATAATACCGGCGATACCGATGAATAAAGCAATAACATCGGTGGTCCAGAGGGCATATGCGATAAAAGGCGAAGGATTGGTTATTTCACCTTTTTTTAATTTTTTGAATGTTTTTGTTACAGAACGAAAAGTTATAAGAGAAAGTAAAATTAAAATTACACCTATGACAATAGCCCAAACACCCGTGTTAACATCTCCCCAAATGTATTTATAAGTATCGTATCACTTTTATGTAACCGGATACAAAAATGTCTTGAATGTAGCTAATTTATATCATGAGTGGGTATTGATTACTATGTATCCCCTAATTTTAAATCATAGAGTTTAAAATCATCTGACATTTACATATATCTGAATATGAAAAAAAGAAACCCAATAATATTAGGTTTCCCTCGATTATTCTGAAGCTGTTTCCTCATGATTCAAAAGATTCTTCATGTTTTTAAGTTTCTTGATCTCAATATTCCAAGTACTTACTAATACCAATACTGAACCAGTCCAAGCTAGTGGGTTGGCCATGGCAGCTCCGTAAAATCCGAATAAACGGATAAGAACGACACCAGCAAAGACTCTCATTAATAGTTCGGCGATACCAGCAATTGTTGGTGCTTTTTGATTGCCTAATCCTTGCAATGTGTATCTGACAATGAAGAGAATTGACAAGATAAAGTAGGTCGAACCATTGAAGTAGTAGTAAATTTGAATTAGGTTCAAGACCTTTGTTTCACTACCATTCATGAACAAATGAGAAATTGATTGTCCGAAGAAAATCAAAAAGATCCCGATGACAAGACTAGAAATAACTGAGACTAAAATTCCATCCTTGACGCCCTTTAGGATACGATCGAATTTTTTAGCACCCATATTTTGAGCGGTGAAGTTAACTAAGGCTAGGCCAAAACTAAAGGCCGGCAAAGTGGCAATCTGTTCAACTCTTCCGGCAACTGTGTATGCAGCGACTGCATTGGCACCCAAAGTATTGAGCATGAATTGTAAGATAATTGAACCAATGGCAATGATGGAAGACTGAAAACCCATTGGTAAACTTATTTTTAGCAATTCTTTAATTTCGTTCATATCAATTTTGAAATCATCACGAGTTAAAATTAAGTATGGGATGTGTTTTCTAATGTAAAAATAAAGGATCACAAATGTGATCGTTTGGGCAACAACAGTGGCTAAACCAGCACCAGCTACGCCCATCTTCAAATAGAGAATAAATACTAGCTCTAAAAGAATGTTTAAAATTGTACTTACGATTAAAAAGAATAGAGGCACTCTTGAATCTCCAAGTGCTCGCATTGTATTTCCTAGAAAATCAAAACCTACAAAAGAAAAAATTCCTGCAAAGATAATTTCCAAAAAGATAAACGAGTCATGTAGCAACACTTTAGGTGTTTGCATAGCAATGAGCAGTGGATAAGCTACTAAAAGAGCAATCGCTGTAAAGACGACAATGATAAATAGGGAGATGATAATTCCTGAAGCAAAACTTTGTCTGACTCCAGCTTCATCGTTGGCTCCATATTTTCGTGCAGTTAAAATAGTTAGACCACTGGTCATCCCTTGAGCAAATCCAATGACTAGTGCTGTCAATCCCCCTGTTGCACCAACGCTGGCTAAAGCATTGACACTGATAGTTTTGCCAACAATTAAAGTATCAATGAAACTATAGAATTGCTGGAAAAAGTTACCTAATAGCAAAGGTATGGTATACAGAAAAATAACTTTTATAGGTCTGCCGTTAGTCAGATCTATCATATGTCTAAAACCCCTCCATAAAGATTATGAATATTCTATCATTTTATTTTTGATTGGTAAGGGGGTAAAAGAGAAAGATTAAGTTATTTTTGAGTAACTTGTCACATCTAGGTGTAAGCGTATAAGTAAAACAAGCCATACTAACCGTAAAAGTACTTCAATTACGGTTGGTATAGCTTGTTTATTTTTTTATTTAATAAGTTAATTGAATTTCTTGATTGGCTGTTAATGGTAATTTTTGATTGAGAAATTTAATTTCGGAATCTTTATCGGTTGTTACGATAAAAGTATTGTCAGTAACTCTGAATTTGAAGTTGACGTCTCTAAAGGTCATTTGGAAATCTACTTCTTCCCATTGTTTTGGCATATGTGGATTAACTTCGAGCATCTTACCACGATAGTCGACACCGGCAAAATATGATGTAACGACGTTCAAGGTTGCACCCATAACACCTAAGTGAATACCTTCAGCAGTTGTACCACCTTGAATGTCATAGTAGTCACTAGTTAGTGCTTCATAAAATAGTTTCCAAGCTTCACTGTCTTCACCAATTTTAAGCATTAACATTGAGTAGACGATTCTGGAAAGAGTGGAACCGTGTGTCGTTCTAGCAATGTAGTATTTAATATTATCGTGAATAAACTTGTTAGGGTTAACGATTGGGTAACCTAAATCTAACATGATTTTTAAGAATGTACTTTCACGGATGTTGAATAGAGCCATTAAAGTGTCAGCTTGTTTGGCAATTTGATAATTGTCAGGTGAATCGTTATGTGCCTTGAGGATTCGATCCATTCTGGAAATATTGCCATATTGTTGACGGTACTTGTCAAAGTCAATTTCTTTGAGATCGAAGTAACCCTCGAATTGACCTAGAATATCACCACTGAAATCTAATTTAAGGTTGTGCCTGATATTATTTAGATCTTTGATATTCTGTTGAGTGAAGTTAGTTCTCTTAAGATTATCATCAATTATTTTAGCAGGTTCATCTTCAATTAATTTAGAAAGTTTTTTGAAGAACCAACTAACCATAATATTGGTATAGGCATTGTTCTTTAAGCCATTGTTATCAGTGTCATCAGGATAATTTTCGTGAAATTCATCTGGACCCATAACGTCAGAAATAGTGTATTTACCAGTATCAGGATCAAATTTAGACATACCGATCCAAAATTCAGCAATATCAAAAAGTAATTCTAAGCCATATTGACTCATAAAAGTCTCATCTTGTGTGGCATTGTAATAATTTAAGATATTATACGCTACAGCCAAAGAGACATGGCGTTGTTTTCTAGAATTATCGGGATCCCAAGTATTAGTCATGGGATTGAGGTGAACTTCTTGTGATTGTTCGTCACCATACATTCCACTTTGCCAAGGGAACATAGCTCCGTTATAACCACTAGCCGCAGCGTACTCTTTGGCTGCATCTAAGCGCTTATAACGGTACATCATTAAATCTTTAACTAATTCGGGATAGTGTAAGAGATAGAAATTCATGTCAAATGGTTCGTCCCAGAAAATATGACCACGATAACCTTCACCAGTTAAGCCTCTAGAGCCAACGGAAGCATCTAAATGTTTATTAGCTAGTTCTTGAGCAGCAATCGTCATACTGAAACAATTCAAATGTAATAATTTTTGAGCAGTAATATCACCTGTGACAATGATATTCTCTTTTTTCCAAACATCATGCCATGCCTCTTTTGATGCTTCTTGAGCGCCGGCAAACGTAGGAATGAAGTTGTGACTTCTGGCTGTATCAATCATGTCTGGTTTGGTCTCAAGTGAAGTGAAAATACTGACGGCTTTTTCTAGGGTATAAGTATGATTTGGTTTGACATTGAATTCAATAAACTGACTAGCAATTTCAGATTTGTTTTCCATATAGTATTGAGCATTGTCAATGTCAGGGTAGGAAATATTAGTCTTAATAGCTAGATCAATTTGAGATTGATTGGTGTGGGCCAGCATTAACATTTCCTTATCATTGTTTTCGATATTGTCGACAATTAAGTGTTTATTTGCTAAGTTACGGTATCTGGCAACATTACTATTTACAATTGAGGCATCTGTTTGAGTTAATATAGTTATTTTGCCGTAAAAATTGAGTGGCGTGACAGAATATTGAAGATAATAATCATGATAATTTTTTAAGTCGGCCAATTTCTTAGCAACAACTTTTAATTCTTTACCATCATCCAACCTTATAATAGTAGAAATTGTCAGAATTCCATGTTTCATATCTAAAGAACGGACTGATTCTTGAACTAGATCATCTTTAATTCTAAGATAGTCGCCTTCATCTACTTTAAAACTGATGTATTGAGAATTTGGTAAATTAACTAAGTCCTCATTGATGACGTCACGGTCGTTGATAGGGGTAGATAATTGATTGAAAACACCGGCTACATAGGTAGCAGGGTAGTTATCGTCACTAGCCTTAGCCTCTAAGTAAGTACCTCGTAAACCTAAAAAGCCATTACCGATTGTTTGCATGGACTCTTGACCATATTGGCGCTTGTCATGATCTAAATGATTGTAGTCTAGATGCCAACCAGAATAACTAATTGCATTATGAGTAGCTAGGGCTAAGCCATCTTTACGAATATCTTCCATATCAACAACAGGAACGTGGAAAATATTTTCTAAATCATTACGACAATTAATGGTTTGATTATTATACGTAATCAAATTTTTATTTAGTAAACTTTCACGTGTATTTGTAAGCACAAGAACGTCGACTGGAGTTGAGAGAATTTTTGCAAAATTTTGAAAATTTTCTTTTAACTCTTGTTTAGAGTTGAATTTATAACTTTTCTGATTGCTTAGATCTTTATTGTCGGAATAAATAATTTCATCATCTGTAAACTTTAAGTATAAGGGCTTCATGACTATTTCCTCCATAAATAAAAGACTATATATTTGTTTAAACACATTATTACAATACGTATTATACACCCCGTCAATACTGATTTAGTGCGAATTTTATAATAAAAAATGTTCTAACTTGATGTTTATACATGACAAGATGTATTATCATTATGAATGAAAAATGTAACCGGTTACTAAAATTAAGGAGGTGCTATTCTTATGAAGAGTACAGTTAAAATGCTTGCTCCTGTAAATGGAAAAGCTGTACCAATAACTGAAGTTCATGATCCAATGTTTTCTGAAAAAGACATGGGTGACGGTTTTGGAGTTATTCCTACAGGAAATGAGATTTTGTCCCCAGTCTCTGGGAAAGTTATGTTAGTTGCGTCAACAAAACATGCAATTGGGTTCAGTACTGATGATGGACTAGAGGTTTTGGTTCATATGGGTGTGGATACAGTTGAACTAAACGGTGCTCCTTTTGAACTATTCGTTAAAGAAGGAGATACAGTTACAGCTGGTCAAAAGGTAGCTACAATGGATATTGACGCTGTCAAAAAGGCTGGCAAAGTAACAGATGTTATCGTCGCTATTACCAATACTAATAAAGTGGTTAAGGATGTTAATGTCACTAAAGGTGATGTTAAAGCGGGCGATGATGTTGCTGAAGTTAGTTTGATGGCCCCTGGTGAATCTACTGCTAAGCCATCAGGTAAGGTAGATTATGACCAACTAGGTAAGGATATCGTTAAGAACGTTGGTGGAGTAAGTAATGTTGAAAATGTTATTCACTGTATCACACGTGTTCGTTTCTATTTGAAAGATGACAACAAAGCTCATGACGATACTATCAAAGCCATGAAGGGTGTTCTGGATGTTGCTAAAGCTGGTGGACAGTATCAAGTTGTTATTGGACCAGCAGTTGAAGATGTTTATGATGCTGTTGTCAAAGCTTTAGGACCTGGATTTGGCGGAGATTCTGAAGTTAAGAAAGAAAAGGTTGAAGCTCCAAAAGGAGTTTGGCCTAAGACAAAGTTTTATTTCAGTGCTTTAATTGGTATAATCACAGCCAGCATGATGCCTATCATCGGGTTGTTAGCTGCATCAGGTATTTTAAAGGGATTATTAGCTTTAATCGTTTCAGCAAAATGGTTATCTGCAACAAGTTCTACATATATGATTATTAGTGCAATGGGTGATTCAGTATTTTATTTCCTACCTATCTTAGTTGGTTTTACAGCTGCTAAGAGATTAGGAGCAAACCAGATCATCATGGGTGTTATCGGTGGTGTTTTGGCATATCCAACTTTGGTACAAGTAGCAACTAAAACAAGTAGTACTGCAATGAATTTCAACAGTAATTTCTTTGGTATTCCTATTCATATCGCAAATTATACTTATTCAATTTTCCCAATGATCGCTGCTGCATGGATTGCTTCAAAGATTGAACCATGGCTCAAGAAACATATCGTTATGTCACTACGTATGATCCTTAGTCCTCTACTAGAAGTATTTATTGTCAGTGCAATTATTATCGTTATCGTTGGACCAGTTATTACACTTCTAAGTTCTTACTTAGCAAATGGTATCGTTGCTCTATTGAAGTTCAGTCCTGCTATTTCCGGATTGTTGATTGGTGGATTCTATCAATGCTTGGTTATCTTCGGTTTACACTGGGCTGTTATTCCTGTCGTTGCTAGTCAAATTGCCACAACAGGACACAGTGCATTGAATGCTATTGTTTCTGCAACAATGGTTGCTCAAGGTGCTGCTGCAATGGCTGTCTTCGTTAAAACAAAGAAGAACATTGATATGAAACAAATTGCCGGTGCTGCTACACTTTCAGCTTTTGCTGGAGTTACAGAACCTGCAATGTATGGTATTAATTTGAAATATGGTCGTATCTTCTGGACAGCAAATATCGGTAGTGCCGTTGGTGGTTTGATTACCGGATTAATGCATGTTGATATGTGGGGCTTTGCCGGATCATTAATCGGTTTCGCTTCATTCATCAATCCAAAGGGTATTGACAGTAGCTTCACAGGATATTTAATCGCATCAGCTGCAACAATCGTTGTTTCCTTTGTATGCACATACCTCTTCGGATTCAAAGAAGAAGACCTCGAAAGCAGTCATGCTGTTGAAAAGGTAAGATTAGGTAGCCGTGAACCTGCGCAAGGTTAACTAAATATTTTAATAAAAAAAAGTAGAAATGCTATTAAATTAGCGTTTCTACTTTTTTTGAGGATCTAATTTATTGCTTTAGTATTTTTAGTCGGTTGATGTAAAAATATAAAAACTGTTCCAATAATAATTACTACAATAGCAGGAAATGCCATCGCAGCAGTTATAAGAAACAAGGCATTTCCTATGATTCCTAGTACGGGACCAACTATGGAAATGTTGTTTTTCCTACTTTTAATAAGGGCAACAATATTAAGAATGATCCCTAAGGCAGCCATCACGTAGAAAAATACCCCTGTTCCACTAGTCAAATTAGTACCACCGAAGGCGTCGCTGGCAGCAGTACTAAAAATAACTGGCCATGATATTGCGAATAAAATACAGTTGATGATATCTAGAATTCCTGTCCAGATATTAATTTTCAGGTTCTTCATTTTGAAAGAATCCTCCTAAACATCAGCTTTTCGTGTCATCAGTATTTGGACAGATTAATTATAAGAAAATGTTCAAAATATAGCAGTAAAAAATAGACGATATTTATTTTATGTTGAACTAGAAAGAATTTGCCATATAATAATGACAAGTTCTTTTTATTTTGGAGATGATTGATTTGTCAAAAGTAGAGTTACGCCAAGCACAACCAGAAGATCTAGAAGAATTCTGGCAATTGGCCTTTAGTGATCCCAATGCTGGATGGACAAAACTGAACGGTCCATACTTTCATGATGATTTGCCTACTAAAGAAGAGTTCATTAATGATTTAGCACCAAAAGCTTGGTTAGGTAATAAGGAACATTTATTGATTACAAGTGATGGAAAAATCGTTGGTTCCGTTGGTGGACATTTTAAAGATGGAAAATTAGCAAAGTGGTACGACATGGGAATTACTATTTATGCGACAGATACTTGGGATAAACATATCGGTAGCCAAGCTTTAAAACTTTATATTACTTACTTATTCAATCTTTTTGATTTCCCACATTTGGGTTTAACAACTTGGTCTGGAAATCCACGAATGATGCACGTAGCCGAAAAGATTGGAATGAAACAAGAAGCAAGGATTCGTCAAGTTCGTTTTTATGAAGGCAAGTATTACGATTCAGTTCAATACGGAATTTTACGTGATGAATGGAAGTAAAAATAATAAAAAACATCTATTAAGGACACCATAAGTTTGTGTGGTGAAATTAATAGATGTTTTTATTTTTGTAAATTTGGTTCTTTTTTGACTATATAGAGTTAAAAATTTTAAAATACTGCAGTTTTACTTGATAATATTGGAAAAGAAAACTAGTCGATAGTAAAAAATATGTGAGCCCTAAGTGGTGATGTTTTACTTAGCTTGAAGTCGTGTCCACCACGTTCCAGCGGCTCACCTATTTTTTGCGGACGACGGCAATAGAAGTACATTTTTTTCGCGTGATTTCAAAATATCATACTACTACAGTTAAGATTTCCAAAAATTATTTAAAAAATATGCAATAATATTAATAGTCTAGAAAATCACGTGAGGAGTTTAGATATGGAATATATGATTGGCGTTGATGTTGGAACGACCAGTACAAAAAGTGTCTTATATGACATGGAAGGAAAGGTCATTGCATACGCTAATAGTGGTTATCAATTATACCAAGATGTCCCTGATATGGCGGAGGAGGATCCAGATGATATTTTTGACGCTGTAGTAGAAGTTTTGGGTCAAGTTATTCGTAAAGGTAAAATTAAAGCAGGTGAGTTAAAGGGAATTTCTTTCTCATCAGCAATGCACAGCCTGATTTTAATGGATAAAGACGATCAACCTTTGACTCGTGCTATCACTTGGGCAGACAATCGTGCTGCTAAATATAGTGAGGAATTGAAAGAAAATGGATTGGGTGCCGAGATCTATGCTAAAACGGGAACACCGATTCATCCAATGGCTCCGTTATCAAAAATTCTTTGGATAAAAAATGAGAAGCCAGAATTGTTTGCTCAAACTAAAAAATTTATTGATTTGAAAACTTATATTTTTTTCAGATTATTCGGCGTTTATAAAATGGAATATTCTATTGCTTCTGCAACTGGGATGTTCAATATCTTTAAATTAGCTTGGGAACCACAGGCCTTGGATCTTTTGGGAATTACTACTGACCAATTGCCAGAATTAGTGGAACCGACTGATACAATTAGTGGACTAAATCCTAAATATGGCAAATTGTTGGGTATCTCTAAGAATATTCCGTTTGTTTTTGGTGCTAGTGATGGAGTCCTTTCAAACTTAGGAGTTGATGCAATTGATCCTGGTGTTGTGGCTGTAACAATCGGAACAAGTGGTGCTGTACGTGTTGTCGTCGATAAACCAGTTGTTGATCCAGATGGACATTTATTCTGTTACGCTTTGACCAAAGATAAGTGGGTTGTTGGTGGTCCAGTTAATAATGGTGGTATTGTTTTCCGTTGGGTTAAGGATCAATTATTTGCTCCAGAAAAAATCACTGCCGAACAGATGCAAGTTTCAACCTATGATATTTTGACTCAAATTGCCGAAAAAATTCCTGCAGGTTCTGATGGTTTGTTGTTCCATCCTTATTTGGGTGGAGAACGTGCTCCAATTTGGAATGCTTATGCTCGTGGATCATTCTTCGGTTTAACTAGAAAGCATACTCGTGCTCACATGGTTAGAGCCGCCTTGGAGGGAATCGTTTATAACCTCTACATTGTGATGCTGACGATTGAAAGAGTGACTGGTAAACCTAAGAGTATTCAAGCTACTGGTGGTTTTGCTCGTTCAGCTCTTTGGAGACAAATGCTAGCTGATATTTTTGAACAAGATGTTACTATTCCTGAAAGTTTCGAAAGTTCCTGTTTGGGAGCCGCTGTACTAGGCATGTACGCTTTAGGATATGTCGACGATTTATCTGCTGTTAAGGGTATGGTCGGTGTTACAGACGTTCACAAACCTAATGAAAAGAATTTTGAAGTTTATCGTGAACTCTTACCAATTTGGATTCGCTTATCACAAGTTTTGGAACCCGAATATAAGAGTATTGCGGAATTTCAAAAGAAACATATGAAATAAATTAAAGTGCGCTAATAACGCATTTTTTTATGTCAAAAATTAAAGGGGATTACAAATGGCTTTCTTGGTATTGATTTTAGGTGTGGCATTATTGCTGTTCTTGATCATCAAATTAAAATTTAATACGTTTCTTTCATTAATAATTACTTCTATAGTAGTAGGAATTGGTTTAGGAATTCCCTTAACCAAAATAGCAACCAGTATTCAAGATGGAATTGGCGGACAATTAGGAGAACTTTCGATTGTCTTTGGATTCGGTGCTATGCTTGGTCGTTTGGTTGCTGATGCTGGAGGTGCCTACCGAATCTCGCACACTTTGATTCAAAAGTTCGGTAAAAAGAAATTACAATTAGCAATTGTTTTAGCTTCATTTATTATCGGAATCGCTCTGTTCTTTGAAGTAGGGATGGTCTTGTTGATTCCTATTGTCTTTGCCATCGCTGTGGAAGCAGGGGTATCAATTCTTTATTTAGGAATTCCAATGGCTGCGGCTTTGTCAGTTACCCATGGATTCTTACCACCACATCCAGCTCCTACAGCTATTAGTACAGTTTTGAGTGCTAATGCAGGGCAAGTATTGCTTTATGGAATTATTGTAGCTATTCCAGCGGTAATAGTTGCAGGCCCATTGTATACAAAATTAGCACAAAGAATTGTTCCAGATGCTTTTGAGCGTAAAGGTAATTTAACGGCCTTAGGACCTCAAAAGAATTTTAAATTAGAGGATACACCTAGTTTTGGTATTAGTGTTTTAACCTCATTGTTCCCTGTAGTTTTGATGGCTATTACCACCATTTATCAATTAGTCGTTGATGGTGGCTCAGTTCCTGATAATCCGAATAAATTGGATTCAATCATTGCTTTTATCGGAACACCGGCTATTACAATGACAATTTCTCTACTCCTAGCAATTTATACAATGGGATGGGCGAGAAGATTTAAAACACCGGATATTATGAAAAGTCTAGAGGATGCTGTTAAATCAATTGCAATGTTATTACTTGTAATTGGTGGTGGTGGTGCCTTTAAACAAGTTTTAATCGATGGTGGCGTTGGTAATGCGGTTATGAAATTATTTACCGGAGTTAATATTTCACCTTTACTCTTAGGCTGGTTGATTGCCGTAGTATTGCGTGTTGCCTTAGGATCTGCAACCGTGGCTTCGTTGACTGCTGCGGGATTAGTTTTACCATTGATGACTTCGGCTGGAGTAAATCCTGCTTTGATGGTTTTAGCAATTGGAGCTGGATCATTAGCTTTTTCTCATGTAAATGATGCTGGATTCTGGATGTTTAAGGAATATTTTGATTTAACAGTTAAGGAAACCTTAATGACTTGGACCGTGCTAGAGACCTTGATATCAGTCGTTGGAATCATTTGTGTCATGATTTTAAGCTTATTTGTTTAATATTTACTGTAAGAATACTCTCATATTTTCAGAATAAGTTTTAATTATGTTCAAATTCATAAAATATGAAATCTTATTATACCAACGATATTTAGACTTATTGTTTCAGAATTGTTACTAAAATTACAGAAAAGCCTGCTTTTGTAATTTAACGGACGTAATTGTGTAATAAACACCTGTTAGTATATGCAACATAGCAAATGAGGGCTAGACAATAATTTTAAATATAAGGATGTAATTAATTCATGAAAAAAGTTTTATCTATCGCTTTAGTAAGTACAACAGCTTTAACAGCACTTGCAGCAACATCACAAACTGCTCAGGCTGCAGTACAACTCGACAGTAACCATGTTCAAGTTGAAGCAGGGGATACATACAAGAGTATCGCTGCTAACACAGGCGTAACAATCGCTGAACTAGAACAAGCAAACGGCCGTGAAGTTGGCGGATTTGACTTAATCTTCCCTGGTGAAACAGTTACATTGCCAGGTGCTACTACAACAGCATCAACTACAGATGCTCAACAAACAGTAACACCACAAACAAATGTTGAACAAACAAGTAACCAAGAGACAACTACACAAACACAAAGTACTACACAAGCACAAACACAAGCAGTTACACAAAGTGCTTCTGAAACACAAACAACAAGTACAAGTACAACAACTGGTACATCACAAGGTACATTCAAGATCAGTTTCTACGATCCAGCTGTATTAGGTTCAAACATGGGGTATGGCGGTGTTGCTGCTAACCTTTCAGTATTCCCTAAGGGTACAACACTTAAGATCACACTTTCTGATGGTACAGTATTGATCAGAACAGTTAATGATACAGGTACATTTGCATACAGTAACCCTAACCAATTAGACGTTGCTATGCCAAATAACCAAATTCCTTCATATGGTGTTACAGCAGCATCTGTTGAAGTACTTTAAGAATAATTTTAGATAAACAAATAAGTCGATGAATGAAAGTAATATTTCATTCATCGGCTTTTTTTGTTGAAAATTATTTTGTTGGAGTTAATCCTTTGACGATAAACTCTGTGACGTGTTCTATTTCTGAGGGTTCATCCCATTCTTTTTCATTAACGATAATATAATGTTGAATCAAGTATCCTAAAATATTTGAGGCTAGGAATCGAAAAATCTCAAGATTGTCCCAATCAATCAATAAATTTTTTTGCTTTAACTCATCCAAAACCTGATTGAACTGTTTAAAAGATTTTTTAGGAATACTTTCAATCAAACGGTCGTGTATTTTTTGATCGTAGATAAATTCATTCAAAAATATCTTCATTATCTTATGGTTATATTTAAAGAGTGAAATACGGTCATTAATCATAGTTGTTAAAAAATATTTCAAATTAAGAGTGTCATTCTGATACATAGTATGAGAAAACTGTTTTAAATCCTGGGGTAGAATTTTATGAGTCAAGGGTGTCAGAATTGCCATCAATAATTCTTCTTTATTTTTAAACTTACGAAAAATGCTTCCTTCAGAAACACCAGCATGCTCAGAAATTTCTTTGGTTGAAGTATTGGCATAGCCTTGCTTAGAGAATAAGTCGATAGCTGATTGGAAAATCAATTTTTGTTTCGGTGTTAACTTTTCAGTTTTTTCTGCTTCACGATAAATATCAAATTGATTGTCCATAATGCCATACCTCATTTTTTATTGATAGTTCCATTCTATCCTAAATGGAACACAAGAGGTAAAACTTCGAAATCTTTTTAGGCATGTTTGACAGTAGAACTGTTTCTGTAACCAAAGTAGAATTGAATGGATGTAAGCTGATTCCTGAGACAACTTTTAAGAGAGGGTATAATGAATAAATC
>NZ_AZES01000150.1 GCF_001434985.1 Companilactobacillus paralimentarius DSM 13238 = JCM 10415
ACATGAGGTTGTCTTCTATACAAAAACTATTCATCAATACGATTTGACAAAGAGCCCAAATTACATCCCTGAATAGGTGTTGTTTCTTATTTAGTATTCTTAATCAAACGAGCAATATTCTCCGAAACTTGTTGCAAATTCTTATCAGTATCCTGAATTGCCTTTGATAATTCCTCTACACCAGGTACACAAGTAAAGATTGCATCAATTCCTAAAGGATAAAGTTCTGATATTTTTTCACCGACAGAACCAGCAATCGCGATGACTGTTGCTTGAGGATTAACCGCTTTGGTCGCTTTAGCAACGCCAATTGGTGTCTTGCCAAATTTGGTTTGAAAGTCAATTTGACCTTCACCAGTCACTACCACATCAGCATCTTTTACCTTATCTTTTAAATCTGTATAGTCGACTACTATGTCAACTCCTGAGCGCATTTCCGAATGTGTGAAGGCTAATAGTCCAGCTCCCAATCCACCTGCGGCACCAGCTCCAGGGACTTGTTTTAAATCTTTTCCAAGATCCCTCTTTAAAATATCAGCATAATGAGACAAAGCTTTATCTAAGAATTCGACCATCTCTTCATTAGCACCTTTTTGCGGACCGAATACATGACTGGCACCATTAGGACCAGTTAGTGGATTTGTCACATCCGAAGCGATAATAACTTTCACATCAGCTAATTCCGGCAACATAGCCGATGCATCGATCTTGTCTAATTTTTCCAACATGGCCCCACCATATTGAAGTTCTTGACCTTTTTCATCTAATAAGTGAGCTCCTAACGCTTGAGCCATACCAGCACCACCGTCATTAGTTGCTGATCCACCAATTCCGATGATAATTGTTTTAGCGCCTTTTTGGATGGCCGATTTAATCAACTCACCCGTTCCAAAAGTTGTTGTAATATAAGGGTTTTGCGTAAATTGATTAATATATTGGATTCCACTAGCCTCTGCCATTTCGATCACGGCTACTTTGCCGTCATCAATCAAGCCATAGTGAGCTTCCGTTTTACGGCCTAAAGGATTAATTACCTCTTCCGTAATGATTTGTCCGTTTTTAGCGTCTACTAAAGATTGAACGGTTCCCTCGCCACCATCGGCCATTGGCACATCGACAAAATCTGCTTCCGGATAAACTTTAGCAAATCCTTTGTGCATCGCCATAGCGACCTCTTTAGCTGTTAATGAATTTTTATATGAATCTGGAGCCAAAACTATTTTCATCATAATCCACCTCTAGAACAAATTTCCATACATTAATGTTGCTACAATCGTCATTGAAAGTCCAACTAGCATTTCCCACAAAACAACACTCATTCTTTCCTTAAAGTGCATATCAACAGCTTTGGCCGTTACGTGGAAATAGTTACCATGTGGCAATTGGTCGATGACAGTTGCTCCGGTATGAACCATCGCTGCAGCACCTGTACCAGAAATACCGAAGGACATGATTGATTTGCTGAATGAGTTTGATGCCAAGATAACACCAGTAGAAGTTGATGCTGTTGCTGCAGCCATTAAAATACCAGCAATTGGAGCTAAGAAGGTTCCGGAGATTCCCGAAACTTTGACTATCTCAACTACTTTTTGTGGTAAATCAGATGCTGAAACTAAGCCAGCGATCGCACCAGCGCCAATTAAAATCAACACTACGTCAGTCATTCGTGCCAATCCACCTGACATATATTTCAAAAACTTTTTACGTTGTCCCATTGCTAAAGTTCCAACCAGTCCGGCAATTGGTAAAATATACATTGCATCTAAATTAAATGTGGCTAACGCCTTAATTCCCAAAATATCGCCTACAGGTGTAATCAAAAGTAAAATAACAGCCACTAATGGCGTCACAATTGCAGCCCTCAGACTTGGTAAATCCTTATCCTCTTTAGTCTCAAACTTATGATCTGCCGAAACAAAAGTTCCTTTATTCTTGATCAATGTTGCTAAAAGTACCGTTACGATCAAACCAACAATTGCTGGCACAAAGTCTGCAATCATAACTTGTGAAAGCTCAACATTAAAACCTTTGGCAGCTGCAATCGTATTAGGATTAGGTGAGATGATATTTCCAGCTTTACCCCCACCAGAAAGAGCTACTAATAATGAAAGTTTACTGTAATGCATCTTTTGACCAACTTCTAAAGCAATCGGTGCCACAATCAAAACGGCCACAGGAATAAAGATTCCTACACCAGTTAAGACCATTGTCGATAAAGCCAAAGCTAAAATAGCTAATTTATCGCTGAAATGATTGACGATATTAGATGCGATCACATTAGCTGCACCTGATTCCATCATTACTCCAGCTAAAACTCCGGCCGCAATAACACGGATAATTGTCCCCATAACGCCAGAACTACCTTTGACAATTACATCGGTTGTCTGTGAAAGATTCATTCCTCCAATTAAGCAACCAACAATTGCTCCCAAAATCAATGCATAAATAGGATTAACTCTGAACAAAATCAATCCAATTGCTAAAAGCAAACCTAACAAGGCTGCCCACCAAGCAATAACCATTTTTAATATCCTCCTCAAAAACACGGTAATTGTTAAATATTGAACAATTATTAACTTTTGTATAATACCTTGATAGATTTACTAAATCAATGTACATATGCACAAAAATAATTGGATAATATATTAAAAAATAATGTATTTTCTTGATAAATCAATGTTTTTAAAATTTAAAATAATGTAAAATATTTATATGCACAAATATCAGATTTAAGCTTCTAGGCAACTTTGCTTAATCTTTAACAAGGATAAAATTATGAAATTAGACCCCAAATTAGCACAATCCATTGTTGATCGGATGATGGAAAGTATTCCGTACAATATTAATATGATGAATGAAAAAGGTTATATTATCGCTAGTGGTAATAAGGACCGTATCAATACTCTACACATTGGTGCCATTGAAACTATTGAAAGTGGTAAAACCAAGCCTATGATTGAATCCTTTGGTAAATTCGGACAGCCTGGTGTGAACATCCCTGTCGAATTTCAAGGCAAAACAATTGGCGTTATCGGTATCACTGGTGATCCTGAGAAAGTTACCCCATTAGCTTCACTACTGAAGGTATCAACTGAATTACTAATTACTCAGATCAATAGTTCTAAGGCTGAAAATCAACGTAAAGAATCATTAAATCATTTTCTTTATCAATGGACGACAATCGACAATATCTCTGAAAACGTAGAATTGAAGTCCCGAGCTCAAGCTTTGAATATCAATCTAGAATTAAAGCGCTATGCCGTTATCCTCGAAACAGATAATCAACCCACAATTTTTGAAGGTGACTTCTATTTCAGTAAAACACCGCATCAACAATTGATTATCACCCGTAACACCGACAATTTAGAAAAATATCTAAAATTTAGTCAACTCAACCAAATCATGATTGGTGTCAGTAATCAGAGTACCAATTTGAAAAAAGCTGTTCAACAAGCGATTGATACTATTAAAGTCGTTTATGAATTGCAACTAACTGATATCTACTACTATTACCAAATCAGTTTTCTCAATAAATTACTCCAAAACCAACTCTATTCAGACAAAATCATTAATACTTTCAAGAATTTACTTAAAACAAGAGCTGGTACTGAATTAATTGACACTCTCGATTGTTACTTCAAATCAAATGGTAATGTGACCGACACTTCAACTAGATTGAATGTTCATCGGAACACGACTAATTATCGATTAAACAAAATTTCTGACTATTTCAATCTTGATTTGCACGATATTACTGACATGCTTGAACTGTATACCAACTATTTACATTTCAAGAAATATCTTTATGAACATTGAATTTTTTTAGAATTATGTTTACCATTTTCATAAATACTAATAATTGATATTGAGAGGCCTAATAATGGTATTAATGAATCTTAGTTATCGTACAAACTACTTACATACATACTTCAAAACTTCTGTTGTTATTCCTGATACTGATGAAACAGATTACACGGCAGTTTGGTTACTGCATGGCTACACAGGTGATAGTACTGCTTGGAGTAAACATGTTTACATTGAGGAAATTGCTCGTAAATACAATATGGCTATCATCATGCCCGATGGCTTGAATTCTTTTTACTCTGATTCTAAATTCATTTCCTACTATTCTTTCTTTATGGATGAACTTATGCCTAAAATGCAAAAACTACTACCTATTTCTAAAGA
This sequence comes from Companilactobacillus paralimentarius DSM 13238 = JCM 10415, assembly GCF_001434985.1. GTDB lineage: Bacteria > Bacillota > Bacilli > Lactobacillales > Lactobacillaceae > Companilactobacillus > Companilactobacillus paralimentarius. The sequence continues at coordinate 4,189 of NZ_AZES01000150.1, forward strand.
TCCATCTAAAAATTACATTGTTGGTTCAAGTATGGGTGGTTATGGTGCCTTGAAATTTGCTTTTAAAAATCCAGATAAATTTGGTAAAGTGGCTGCTCTATCACCTATTACCGACATTGAGCACTTCCGAGATAATCCTAAATGTCCTATGACAAAAGATACTTTCAATGCCATTTTTGATAGTCCTGAAAAAATTGCTAAGAATCAATTAATTAATATTTATAATAATCGTCAACCCAAATTACCTATTTTGACTCTCTGTGGTGATACTGACTTTATGCATGAAGACAATGTCATGTTCAAAAACTTCCTATCTATTCACGCCAAAGGTCATTATACTTGGATACCAGTTGAGGGTGATCACTCTTGGAAAGTTTGGAGCAATAATATTCAAAATATTTTTGATTGGTTATCATAATTCTATAAAAAAGAGGCCTTTGTCATGTCAAAAAAATATCTCACCTTCGACTGTTATGGCACTTTACTAAATGAAAACAACACTTACGATGAAATCGAAAAATTAGCTCGTAAAATTGGAGTTGATTCAACACTTGCTCGCCAACGTTTTCAAAATTATCAGGATGATTGTAATAATATGCACCCCTATTTAGATTACGATTTACTTACTCGAAATAATCTAATTCATTTAGATTACCAATTTGGTTTAGAACATCAATTTGAAAAGTACTTCGTTGATGTTTTAATTGCTCATCAGAACTTAAAACCATTTCCAGAAGTAATTAATACGTTGCAGACACTTATTGACCGTAATTATCAACTCATCCCTATGTCAAATTCTTCATGGGATATCATCGATAAAAACGTTCAAAGTCTCAAAGTTCCATTCGATGTTTGGACTGCTGAAGATGTTCATGCCTACAAGCCTGATTTACGTTTCTTTAAAACTGTTGAAAAAGAATATGGTTTTACAGCTCAAAATCACTGGCACATTGCCGAAGGTTACGACAGCGACATTATCTCCGCTGATAAAATGAATTGGCCTTCCATCTGGATTAATCGTCCACAGATTGAAACGCCATCGCCTATTTTGCCAACACATATGGTTTCTGATTTAACAGCAACATTAAATTTCTTAAAATAATTGATAACAAAATACCAACCAATTTATCCCAATATTGGTTGGTATTTTTATATAAAACGTAAACACTGTTTTATAATTAAGATAATAATAACTATTAGAAGGCGAGGCTTATTCATGAAATACATTACATTTAATCATCAAAACACTTCTGCTATCGGTATTGGCACTTGGCATCTTGGTGAAGGTAATCAGGCTCAAACTGAAGCAGAAATGCAAGCCATCAGATACGGTTTAGATCATGGTATTAACTTAATTGATACCGCCGAAATGTATGGTGAAGGCCTATCTGAATCCTTAGTTGGCAACGTCATGAAAGATTATCATCGCGAAGATCTACAACTGATTTCTAAATTCTATCCTTTCCATGCTACACCAGAATTAATTAAAACAAGTCTCAAGGCGAGTCTTAAACGGCTACAAACTGATTACTTAGATCTCTACCTGCTTCATTGGCGTGGTGACACTCCACTTTCTGAAACAATTTTTGGCTTAGAACAAATGGTTCAGACCGGTCTCATTAAAAATTGGGGTGTTTCCAACTTTGATTTGGCTGATTTAAAAGAACTTTCTAATTTAGAAAATGGTCAAAACTGCCGTATTAATGAAGACCTCTACAACATTGGCAGTCGCGGAATTGAATATTCAATTCTACCTTGGCAAAAACAGCATGACATGTCCTTTGTCGGATATTCACCATTTGGCTCTGACGGTAGCGAATACTTAAACATTAAACCAGTTATCAAAGAAATGGCTCAAGCTAAAAATATTTCTGTTCACCAATTACTTTTGGCTTGGGTTATTCGAAATCATGACCTGCTTAGCATTCCTAAAACTGGTTCAGTCACACACATGCAAAGTAATCTAGCTGCGATAGATGTTCAATTCACAGAAGATGAACTAAGACTTTTAGACAAATATTATCCTAAACCTACTCAAGAACCATCGCTTGAAACTATTTAAATCCTTAACGTGAGAAAATCATCTTCTCACGTTATTTTTTATTTCTAGCTCTAAATTTGCTACTTCTACAACATCAACGGCACACTCAGAACCTTTATTCCCAGCTTTACCTCCAGCTCGGTTCAGTGCTTGAACCATATTTTCAGTGGTCAAAATACCGTACATTACTGGTACTGAACCATTTAGGGAAACCTGACTGACACCTGCAGCCGATTCAGCACAAACATAATCAAAGTGTGCCGTTTCGCCCTTCACAACTGCTCCTAAAGCAATGATTCCATCAAACCGACCACTTTCAGATAATAACTTAACAATTCGAGGAATTTCCATTGCTCCAGGAACTTTGACTACGGTAATATTCTGTTTAGCAACATTCAGTTGCCATAATTTTTCCTGAGCTCCTTTTAATAACTTACCTGTCACAATCTCATTGAATTTGGCAACCACGATAGCTATCTTTAGCTTCTCGCCATTTAATTGTCCTGTAATTTCTGGCATTTTATTTAACCTCACTTAACAAATGATGAAATTTTTGTTTCTTAGTTTCTAGATAATGTTGATCATGAACATTAGGTTTCATTTCCAATGGCACACGATTAACGTCAATTCCCATTTGTTGTAGTTGTTCAATTTTATCGGGATTATTAGTTAACAGTGAAACGGACTTAATTTTCAACTTTTCCAACACAGCTGCTGCAATCCGATAATTTCGTTGATCAGCTGGAAAACCTAATTTTTCATTGGCCTCAATTGTATCTAAACCTTGATCCTGAAGTTGATAAGCTCGTAATTTATTTATTAACCCGATTCCTCGGCCCTCTTGATTCAAATAAATCAGTGCTCCAGAACCGTTATCCTCAATTTTTTGCAAAGCATCTGCTAACTGTTCACCACAATCACAGCGTTCTGAACCTAAGACATCGCCAGTGAAACACTCTGAATGAATTCGCATCAAAACAGACTTCTGCTGTGTAATTTGACCTTTATAAATTACTAATACTGGTTCATCTTTGAAAGTAAATGACTTCAAACGAAAATGACCATACTTAGTTGGTAAATCAACATCTGAAACTTCAGTCAAAACATTGTCATCACATGCAAAACGATAATTAACAATATCCGTAATCGTAATTAGAGACATCTCATGCTCTTGGGCAAAGGCCTTTAATTCTGGTCTACGAGCCATTTTGCCGTCTTCCTTAACAACTTCACAGATATAAGCAACTGGCGACACTTGAGCTAATTTAGCCAAATCCACTGCCGCTTCAGTATGTCCATCACGTTCTAATACACCATTGTCTTTCGCAATTAAGGGGAAAATATGCCCTGGATGATAGAAATTTTCAGGATCATTGGAAGTCGCCAACTCTTTAAGGGTCTTCGCACGATCAAAAGCTGAAATACCAGTCGTCGTTGTTTTGGCATCTGTACTGATTGTAAAAGCTGTATTAAAAGCATCATGCGAATTCGTCATCAAATGTAGACCTAACTTTTTGGCACGATCAGCACTCATTGGCGCGCACAGCAAACCTCTAGCATGTTTAATCATAAAATTAACTGTTTCAGGAGTTACAAAATCGGCTAAACCGATCATATCACCCTCGGCTTCACGTTCTGTTGAATCAGCTACAATAATCAATTTGCCTTGCTTTAACTCCTCAATAGCATGTTCTACTTTTTGAATAGTTGCTTTAATTGTCATTTTGATCCCCCCGTTGAAATGCTTGATTAATGTATTTTCCTAAAATATCCGTTTCCAAATTGACCGTTTGTCCAATGCTTAAAGCACCTAGGACAGTTTCTTTACTGGTATAAGGAATAATACCGACTTGGAAATCTTGTTCAGTTACTTTTATCAAAGTCAGACTGACACCGTTGATGGCTATTGAACCCTTCTCAATTAAATCTGGTAGGTATTCTGGTGCGATCGAAAAAGTCAGTAAAGTTGAATTTCCAGCGATTTCTTTCTGAATTAATTTACCGGTTGTATCAACATGTCCTAAAACAAAATGACCACCCATTTCGTCAGTAGGCTTCAATGCTGGCTCCAAATTGACCTTCTCATCAGGAGTGAAGTCTGCAATATTGGTTCTTTTAACCGTCTCTGGCATAACTTCAACTTGAAATTGCTGTACTTCTCGATTCGTAACCGTTAAGCAGATACCGTCTATCGAAATACTGTCTCCCAAATGAACTGAATCCAAGTGATGCCCAATTGTCAAAATAAAGTTATTCTTAGATTCCTTTATCGCTATCACTCGACCAATATCTTTTACTATGCCTGTAAACATCAACCTATCCTCCACGTTGTTATTTTTAGATTTGAATCCAATTTTTCCACGTCTAAATCACTAAATTGCATGGAGGGTATTTTTTTATCCCATATAGCTGGTAATCCACGACCAAAGACCTTATTAGCCAAATAAACTACAACTTTATCCACCAGACCTTGCTCTACAAAATCAGCCTGAAGATGACTACCACCCTCAATCAATACTGACTCCAAACCCTTCTTAGCAAACAGCTTGATAACTTTCTGTGGATTCCATTCGCCAACAAATATCTGCACGTTCTTAGGCAGTTTGTGCTGATTTTTAGTTGCACTGAAAAACCAAATTGGTTCCTGAGATTGAAATAGGTGACTATTTAAATCAACTATATTGATATCTCGTACCATCACTGCTCGAATCGGGGGAAACATTAAGTTTTGACTACGAACGGTTAGTCTTGGATTGTCAATTTTTAACGTATTTTCACCAATTAAAATTACTTGATTCTGGCTACGTAATTGCTGAGAGTCTTCATATGCTTTTTGATTAGAAATCAAAGATCTAACTTTTTTATCTTGATTAATTTTTCCATCCAAGGTCATCGCATACTTTACTGTAATCAGTGGTCGTTTATTTTTGTAAAAAAAATTGTAAGCAGTATTCAAATTTGTCGAAGCTTCAAGATTTTCAACTATAACATCGTGATCCCGCAAGTATTTGATTCCTCTTCCACTGACAATCGGATTAGGATCAACTTGACCAATCACCACTTTTTTAATTCCCATTTCTACAATTTTTTGAACGCAAGGTGGCGTCTTACCAAAATGTGAACATGGCTCCAAAGTAACGTATAATGTTGCTCCCCTAGCCTTAGTTATATCGTTCAATTTTTTTAAAGCATTAACTTCAGCGTGAGCCTCACCAAAAGTCTCATGATGTCCTTGACTCAATACTTGGTTATTCTTGACTAAGACAGCACCAACTCGTGGATTTGTCCACGTGTTTTGTCCCTTTCTAGCTTCTAAAAAAGCCAATTTCATAAAATCTTTCAATTCTTATTCACCCCGACGAATTGTCAAATCAAGCGCAACTTTGTCCCGAAGAAAACTTCAAATGGACTCT
>NZ_AZES01000151.1 GCF_001434985.1 Companilactobacillus paralimentarius DSM 13238 = JCM 10415
ACAATCCATGATTTTTTAAAACTTATAAAAATGTCTAACTTTTTTATTGCACTTCAGAGATGATTCCTTTTTTGAGCTCATTTTAAGTTTGCATATTTCCACAAACGTCTAACAAATAGCAATGATAGTAAAAACATCAACGATCCAGAGAACATCAAAGATGCTCTACCCAGAATAAATGCTGGATCAACAGTCATTTCAATCACACTAAGCATAATTGAAACTAGAACCAGAAGCGCTGTCTTTTTTAGAATCATGGAAATTACCTCCCCCATTTGATACGACTAGATTATATCAGTCTCATGTCCACTTGGCATTATTTATTTTGGGAAAATAACATGGATGCCGGCAAAGAACAAAATCAGGCCAATAGCAAGGAGTGCATAATAAACTACTTCTTTTTTTGCCTTGAAAGAAACTGCCATAATAGCAATCCCCACAATGAATAGTAAGATTGATAAAATTATTTGCATATATTAACACTCCTTATAATTGATATTTAGTATACTTAGGTTATGATATATTATGCTTTTCATATGAATAATTTTTATACTATTTAACTTTTCAAAAATATTTCGTCGAATTTTACATAATTATCTTTTTTAACTCTACCTTTATCTTTATACTAGATAGGGTACTTCTTTTTTGTAGGGGAAAACATAAATGGCTGTATTAAAACGTGTATTTTCAGATAAGGTGCTATGGATAGCTGGGGCAGCAGCAATTCTAACATCGATCTTTATTAGTCCACCACAATTGATGGATATTAATTGGAAGACACTTGCTTCACTATTATCTATGATGATTATAATCCAGATTTATGACTATTTGGACTTTCTAAAATATTATGCCGCGTATATGACGCACAAAGCGAAAACTACACGTCAAATGATATTCATGTTAGCCTCTTTAGCATTCTTTGGAGCTATGTTCTTAACTAATGATGTTACAATTTTAACCTTAGTTCCTTTATTTTACCAACTATCTAAGCATATTAAAGTAAATCCGATTTTTCCGGTTATCATTATTACTATGGCCGCTAACCTTGGTAGTATGTTTACACCATTTGGTAATACTCATAATTTATTCCTGTTGACGCACTTTAATCTAGGAATCAAACAATTCTTTATCATGTCTACACCGATAACGATTGTCACTTTCCTAGCAATTTTTCTGTCGACTCGTTTCTTCGCTAAAGATCCAATCAAATTAACCGAGTTGCCTGCTGTTGAACTAAACATTCCAAGTTTAACTTTAACGGTCGCTGTCACAGTGATTATTTTTTTGGGAATTTTTTCTGTAATTCCTATGTGGGGTTCTTTGATTGCCGCAATATTATTAGTCATCTTTATCAACCCTCATATTCTTGAATCGGTTGATTACTCAATTGTCTTAATTTTCATGTGTTTCTTCATTGCCGTTGGTAATATTAACCGTGAACCAGCAATTGTTAACAACTTGCATCAATTTTTGCAAACAAGAACAAGCACATATTTAACTTCAATCATTACTAGTCAATTCATTAGTAACGTGCCAACCACAATTTTAGTTTCTAAGTTCTCCAAATTCGTCCATGCTATTTTCTTAGGTACGAATATTGGTGGTCTTGGTACTGTAGTAGGTTCATTGGCTAACTTGTTGGCTTTCAAACAATATCGATTTTTCTTTAAGAACAATCCAGGAAAATACTTATTGTATTTCACAATTATCAACTTTGCTATGTTGATCATTATTGGAACAATTGGTTATTTCCTAATAGATTTCGGATTGTAAAAGTCATTCAAGTGGATGGCTTTTTTTATTATCCTTATTTTTCGTCCTCCACAAGAGTTAGAAATATATTGGAACGCTATGGACACGATTCGATGTCAAAACTATCATGCTTTTCAATTCTCAATAGAGCGAGTCACGTACAAAAGAAATTAGAAGTAAAAAATAACAGAACAGTTCGTCAGTCTAGAACAACAAGCGTTATTAGTCTCAAATATACGTCGATAACGTTCCAATCCAATAGTGCTTGTTATGGTAGATAAGACTTAACAAAAAAGTCCATATCAACTATACAAAAAACTAGTTAATACGGACTTTCCTAATTATGAATTAACGGTACTCTTATCTCTTAAATTAAAGTTCTTCCATTTTCTAACCTGACGACTGTAATTATTAAATGGTGAAACAGCATTGATTCTGATCCACTTAGCAACAGGCCACATTGCTTTAGTTGTAGCCCACTTACGTTCACCTGGTTTGAACAATTCATCATGTGACATTTTGTCGACCCATGAAATAAGTTCATCTACAGTACTGCTTAATTCTTCCTTCTCATTATCTATGCCATCTGAACCATACTTGATATTGAAATCATGATAAAGCTCACGCATTTGATCCCATTTGTATCCAGGAGTTGGAGTAGTAATCTTTTCCCCACCAGCTTCAGCTTTTTCCCATGACAAAATCATATTAATCCATCCGACTTGATATGAGAGCATCTCACGTGGCGTTTTATCCACTTGCTCAATTCTTTCATCGGCAACATCATCTGTTATACCCTCATATTCATCAATGAACTTATGATAACTCTCTTTAATTTGGTCTATTAGTTCTGCGGAATTTTTATATACCTGCATACCTTCGCTACCTTTCATTGATTTTAAAACTCAAACGAAAACATCCCAATTTCTATTATAGGCCTGAAATTGTCACTTTGGGTAAAAAAAGCTCATGATATAGCAAAAAAATGGTGAGAAAGCGTTTTAATTGTGGTATATTAAAAAGTTATACAAAAATTTACTGATTATTTCCATGATTGAAAGCGCTTGACATTTTGAAATTTTCTGTTAAATTAATACATGGAATCGATTCCATTAAACGAAGGATAGATATAAATGGCAACTATTAAAGAAATCGCAAAAAAAGCTGGTGTCGGTGTAGGAACTGTATCTCGTTACCTTAACGATCACCCTTATGTTTCTGAAGATAAACGTAAAAAAATTCAGGCTGCAATTGATGAATTAGACTACACACCTAGTGCTATCGCTACTCAATTACGTTCCCAATCAACCAAAAATATTGGTGTACTTGTTTCAAGATTAGCTAACCCTTTCTTTGCTGAATTATTTGACGCAATTGAAAGAAAACTCAATCTATATGGATACCAAGTTTTGGTTTCACAAACACATGACGATTCGGCTGCCGAACAACGTTTTTTGGATCAGTTAAAGAACCATCAAGTCGATGGTGTCATCCTTGCCTCTGTGGAAAATCATGAGCTGGTTCGTTCTTTTGCCCAAGCTTATCCACAAAAAGTGATTTTATTAAATGAAGAAAACAAATATCGAGATATTCAATCTGTCACTCTTAACCATTATCAGGCTACACTTGATGCTTTAAATTACCTCTTTACTCAGGGACACCGCCATTTTGTCTACGTTACTGGTGGTAACTATACCGTTAAGAGTCATGGATATTCTCGAACTAAAGCTTTTCAAGATTTTACTAAGCAACACCAACTTTCTATCGATCCGGATTGGCTTTTTTCTCAAAAGCACACTGCCACCGATGGACAAGAAATTGCACGTAACCTCATTAAGAATTCCAAGAATACTTTACCAGATGCAATCTTTACTAATTCAGACGAAGTTGCAATCGGTTTAATTGATGAACTACAAAAAAATAATATCTCAGTTCCAAAAGATATTGCTGTTATCGGCTACGATGATCAACCATTTGCTCGTTTTGCAGCCGTTCCCCTAACAACCATTAGACAACCAATCAGTGCTATGGCTAACAAGGCCGTTAATATCTTATTGAAAAATTTAACAGGTCAAGATGTTCCTGAGAATATTACTAATGAAGATTTAAAATTAAAAGGCTGTTCGTCAAATCAAGTTGATGGCGGTTCAAGTTAACAGTTAGACCAT
>NZ_AZES01000152.1 GCF_001434985.1 Companilactobacillus paralimentarius DSM 13238 = JCM 10415
CTATTTTAGAACATCAAAAAGACACCATCCATACCTTTAGATGTTCTACCCTCTACGGGTCTAGAATTTTTGGCGTTGGAAAGTATTTCCATTCCAAAAGTACTAGGCCCATTATTACTTGGCCAAATAAACAATAGAATCATTACTAACATTTCTAATTTAAAATTATTTAATTTTTAAGATATATACTTGGTAGATTGTAAGATTAAATAGAATTCTACCCAGACGAAAAATTTGGATAGAA
>NZ_AZES01000025.1 GCF_001434985.1 Companilactobacillus paralimentarius DSM 13238 = JCM 10415
CAAGGACTTCTTTAAAATAATTTGGAATCAACGGAGAAGCAATTAAGCTTGAAAGCATTGATGCCATTGCTCTGTCGCAACAACAAGATATATATTACCCGTTCAGTTACGACCTTGCAACCCTTTTTTATTATTTTTTGTTAATTAACTAAAAACAATTCGGTTTCTTCCTATTGATTAATAAATATAACTTCGATATGACTTTTATGTTTATTACTATATCACGATCTCCAAACATGTCCATTGACTTTGTGTCTTGTTTTGAACAAACAAAAAAGACCACTCTTCCATAGGAAAAGTAAGTCATTTTAGAAGAACATCTTACTAACTACAATTGTAAAGGTCAATAAAATTACTGATGCCGATAAGGCAGCCAAAACAGCATTCCGGCCACTACTTAAGAAAGCTTTGAAATTAACACTCATCCCTAAAGCGGCCATTGCCATCCCTAGTACTAGATAAGCCAACTTAACTAATGTATTCAATAAAACACTAGACATAGGAACAAAAGTACCAATAACACTTGCTAACAAGAATCCTGCCATAGACCAAGGTATTGGTAATTTACCTTTTTCACCTTCATTAGTTTTATCTTGGTGTTGATACCAGATACCTATTATCAGTGCGGCTGGTGCTAGTAGTAATACTCGAGATAGTTTGGTAATGATGGCAGCACTTAGACTAACTGATCCACCGGCGCTACCTGTTGCAATTGCATGAGCTATTTCATGAAGTGATCCTCCAGCCATAACTCCAAACTGCATCGAAGTCATATGTAACAATGGTTTAATTGCTATTTCAATTAAAGTAAAAACTGTACCTAGGATAGCAACGATTGCTACCGCTAATACTTCATCATTATGTTTATCTGCTTCTTGATCTTTGGACACTTTAATTTGTGGTGAAATACCCATCACAGCTGCTGCCCCGCAAATGCTAGTTCCACTAGCAGTTAAAATGGCTAATCGTTTGCTGACTCCAAACTTTCTAGCAATGTTATATGTCAAGACAACCATCCCACTGACAATTACTATTGCAAAAAGAATTGTTTTTACACCCGCATGGGCCAAATCAATCAAATTCAATTTAAATCCTAATAAGATGATTCCTAATCGTAAAAATTTATTAGAAATGAACCCAATTCCGCTCTCAGCTTTTTGAATTGCCGGACGATAAAGCTGGAACAGCATCCCTAATATCAGTGAAAGTACTAATGCACCAATCACTGTTAAGTATGGTAAGCCACCTAAGAAGCTACCAACAACCGAACACAATAAAGTCATAAAGAATGCATAATAGAAGCTTTTTTCAAAAAATTTTAAATACATAAATTAATCCTCCTGTTTAAGAGGATAATATAGAATTGTCATAAGTAAAAATTAGTATTTATTACTTTTACATAAGCAAAATTTATAATAGGAGAAATTATGTTAGATAAACGTTATCAAACTCTCGTCGTTTTGGCTGAAACCAATTCTTTTACTAGGACAGCTCAAGTGTTATTTATTACTCAACCGGCTGTTTCACAACAAATAACTTCACTCGAAAATGAACTAAATCTTTCTTTAGTCATCCGTGATCACAACCGCATCCACTTAACCGATATCGGCCAAAAGTTAGCCGATTATGCCAAACAGGTTGAATTTGAAAGTCAAAAAGTTCTCAACTCTTTAAAAACGCCTACTAAATTCAATATGGGTTGTACTCTTTCCCTCAGTTCAACCCTACTACCAAAATTCTTGAATCATTTAAGTGACAGAATCCAAATCTCTACTACTGAAATCAAGAATACCGATCATATCCTACAAAATATCCGTGATGGTAAAATTGATTTCGGTCTAGTTGAAGGAAATTTTGATACCACAGAGTTCGATTCTTTCTTCTTACAAAAAGAAAATTTTGTTTGTATCTCCCACCAACAACTCGATATTTCAACCATTGAGGATGTCTTCAACCAAACACTACTGATCAGAGAACCTGGTTCCGGCAGCCGTAACATTTTTGAAAATTGGTTAGCCACTCAAAATTATAAGATCAGTGACTTCACTAAAGTAATGGAGATTGCCAGTCCTAATACCATCATTGAATTGCTCAAACAGATTCCCGGTATCACTTTTATCTATGAATCACTTGTCGCCGCAGAGATTAAAAATGGGCAATTAAAAAAACTAGATTTTCCAGGGTTCAAAATTGAACATTCCATCAATCTAGTTTTTCTCAAGAATTCTTATTTTAAAAATACTTATCAGGAATTAACTACTTCATTTCTTCAAGAAACGAATTCTATTACTTACTGATTTCGACACTTTCCATAACAACATCTTCTTTTGGCTTATCATTACCATCACGTTTAGCACGGCTGATTTCTTGAACAACATCCATACCTTCAATAACTTGTCCAAAAACAGTATGACGATGATCCAACCAAGGTGTACCACCGTTCTTATAAGCAGCGATAATTTCTTCAGGATAACCTGCTCCGGCCATTTCTTTGATCATACGCTTAGGCATATTTTCATTTGAAACAATGAAGAATTGACTACCATTAGTGTTAGGACCAGCATTAGCCATTGATAAAGCACCAGTTAGATTATATAGTTGGTCACTAAATTCATCCTCAAAGCTCTTACCATAAATACTTTCACCACCGGCACCAGTACCAGTTGGATCTCCACCTTGAATCATGAAGTCAGGAATAACACGATGGAAAATAATTCCGTTGTAGTAACCCTTTTGAGCCAACTCAATAAAGTTCTTAACGGTCTTAGGAACTAATTCATCAAATAGTTGAACCTTGATTACTCCGTGATTTGTTTTAATTGTGGCTACACTGCCTGTAGCATTTTCTAAATCCAATTGTGGATATGTCATATTATTGTTTCCCTTCTATTATCTAATCTAAGTAAACCTACTTTACCATACTAAATCAAAGTACAGGTGGTAACCAACTTTATTTTGTTACACTAACTAAAAAGGTTAACGGAGGTATATATGAAGAAGAAAGACATCACCCAAATGGCATTTCGAGATCTCTACCCACTTTATATTCAAAAAGTTGAACGCAAAGGTCATTCACAATCCGAAGTCAACCAGATAATCTACTGGTTAACTGGTTATAACGATCAATTATTATCCGAACAAATTGAGACTGGTGCAACCTTAGCAAATTTTTTTCAAAACGCTCCACACATAAACGAAAATACCGCTTTAATCAAAGGGTCCATCTTTGGCATTCACGTTGAGAATATCCAAGATCCCCTAGTCCAGGAAATTCGTTATTTGGATAAATTGATTGATGAGCTGGCCCACAATAAAACTATGGAACAAATTTTGCGAAGTGAAATATCTTAGTTTCGTTTACGTAATTTTTTAAGTAGGTAGATAAGTCCACTAATCAACCCCATCATCAAGAATAGATAACCTACAGGAATCAAAAAGAATGGTTCATGTAAAACGCCGTTACCATCTAGTGATGACCCAATTATCTTGAATAATAAAAAACTACCCATTCCAGCTAAAACCATAATTATTGTTACGTATAAATTGATCCGCATTTTCCGAACCTCACTACTGTCATTCATCAATTTTGTCGTCATTGTCGGATCACCTAAGATTAATTGGTCCAAAGATAATTTGAACGTTTTAGCAATCATAACGACCATTTCCAAATCAGGTAAATTACGGTTATTCTCCCAACTAGAAATTGTTTGTCGTGAAACATTCAACTTCTGAGCTAGTTGTTCTTGAGTCATTTTCCTACTGGTACGTAACTTTTTTATCTGCGATCCAAAATCCATTCATTCAGCCCCTTTTTTCATTAGTTATACCGATATAGTGACAGAATTGAAAGCTAGAGTTACAAGCATACTTGATATATCAACATTTATAATTTAATATTTACGATCCGTATACTCATCTATAAATATAACTAATTCTGTGTTATCTTGTATGTCCAATGAAATCCAAAGACTGAGGGTACAAATTTTGATCACAGAAAACATTCAAGACTACACTTTAGGAAAAGAAGAACCTACATTAGATATCTCCATAGATATCTCCATTACGGGAAACAGTAACATCGACTATTCTCATGATGACCTAAAGATTGCGGCCGCAATTAAGTTAATCGAATCTTGCGACAATTTGAACTTTACCTTACAAACTGGAGAACACGAATTATACAAGGAATTGTCCGACAAGTTATACGTCGCAGTTGAAGATTTCGTTCCCAAGAGTTACTTAAGTTAAATAAAGAGGCAGCCTAACCAATCGGTTTAGCTGTCTTTTTGTTTATGCTATCATTATTTCAGCTACTTTTTGAAAGGAACTGAAATTTTGAATACATCCCTTAACTTAAATACTCTTATTAAAAAAGTTTTTCTAAAGGTCGATTGGGAATCAGTGTTACAACATGTGATCTCAGTTGTTTTCCAATTAGTTCTATTAACAGTCGTCTTACTTTTGATCAATTGGATCGGTAAAAAGATCATTCGTCATATTTTTAAAACAGGACTGCGTAATTACAAACGTGGTATCTCGCCCAAAAAATTAGATACCATTTATACTTTGGTTCTCAATATTTTTAAATATATCCTGATGTTCTTTTGGATCTACGCTTTATTATCAGCTATTGGAATTCCCGTTGGTACCCTAATCGCCGGTGCCGGAATCTTCAGTTTGGCGATTGGCCTTGGCGCTCAAGGATTCGTCTCCGATATGGTCAATGGCTTTTTCATCCTTTTGGAACAACAAATCAGTGTGGGCGATACAATCACAGTCAATAACGTCGAAGGACAAGTTACATATGTTGGCATTCGAACAACCCAAATTCAAAGTGTTGATGGAACTTTGAATTACATCCCTAATCGAAATATTACTGTCGTCAGCAATAAATCTCGTAATAATATGCAGGCTTTGATGGAAATTCCAGTTTCTAGTGCTGCTCCTTTTGAGGAAATCACTAAAATCATTAATCAGATCAATCAGGATTTGGATTTGAAAAAATTGCAGATTACTAAAAAACCCTATATTGTTGGATTTTCCAATCAACCTGACGGCACTTTGGTTATTCAGGTCGCTACTTATACTAAACCAGGTGCTCAATTTCATGTTAAAAATGTTTTGTTGGAGAAGTATCTCTCTGGCATTACTGGTGCTGGAATTGATTTGCCTAAATAAATTAAAAACCACTAGACTTCCTTATTTTTTGAGAGGAAGTTTAGCGGTTTTTTTGATGTTCTTATTTAGATAACTATTGTTCTATGTTTTATAGTGGAAACGAGTTACGTAAGCCAGATTCCTGTGCTTTGCCTGACTTCACGAACTGTCTGCTACGCAGCCAATTCGCAAAGTCCTGCAAATGCTCAGAATCTAAACGGGCTTACTTCGCTCTCTATTGAAACGAGCTGCGCAAGGGAACCCACGAGGATTTGCTTCGCTCTCTAAGGCAAGTCATTGCCGGCAGCAAAGTATACGTCGTACCACTCTTGTTTAGTAAGTTCTACATCTGCACCTTTTGCACTATCAATTACGTGTTCTGGATTCATTGTTCCTATCAACACTTGGATTCCTGCTGGGTGTCTTAAGATCCATGCTACTGCTATGGCATTCTTACTTACCCCATACTTATCTGCTAATTCTTGTAACTTAGCATTCAATTCTGGGAACTTGTCGCTGCCTATGAATGTTCCTTCGAACATCCCGTATTGGAATGGTGACCATGCTTGGATTGTTGTCCCCATTCTTCTGGAGAATTCTAGTAGTCCTCCATCATGATTAACGGAACGAGCATCGGTCATATTTGTGTGCATTCCATAATCGATCATTCCTGTGTGAGCAATACTAAATTGTAATTGATTAATCAATAATTTTTGATCAACGGCTTCTTGTAACATTTGGAATTGTTGGGGATTGAAGTTAGATACACCAAAGTGTCTTACTTTTCCGTCTCTTTGTAATTCGTCAAAAGCTTCAGCTACTTCTTCTGGTTCCATCAATGGATCTGGACGATGTAATAGGAATGAATCTAGATAATCGATTTGCATTCTATCTAGAATTCCATCAACAGCTTCAATAATATGCTTCTTTGTAGTTAATACCACTATCAACAGCAGCTTCAAGTGTTTTAGCTGCATCTTTAGCTGACAAAGCTTCCATGCGCATGATTCCTAGTGCAACGGCCGAAGCTTTCCAATTTGTGTTACCAATATTTAGTTGTTTCATAAGTTTTTAAGTTCCTTTCGTTTTTCTCAACGATTTAACAATAGTACTTAGAGTGTGGTCTAGGTCAATTGTTTTTTGAAACTATTTATCAAGTCCAAATTTGATCAAAGTTTTGGCCGCATCCATGACTGTTTCTTCTGGTTTATGCTGTGTCCAACCCAAATCATTTTCTGCAGCGGCGGTCGTATGACGATATTTACGATCCAACATTGGTACCAATGCTCGCAAACTAGGAATGAAACGAGCTAATAATTTAGTCACTGTATTAGGCATCATTCTAATTTTGATTTTTTTGTATGGAAAATTAGTCTGATAAATCTTTTCCACATCTGCCATCTGTAATACTTGAGAAGCGGCTAGATATCTTTTTCCAATGGCAACAGAATTTTCAAAGGCTAAACGGTGCAATCTTGCCAAATCTCTAACATCTGAAATTTCTAATGGAACATGTGGTGTCATTGGTAATCCATTTAACATTTGCAAAAGAATTCGATTAGAGCTGACAGCCTTGTCTGACAAAATTGGGCCAAAGATTGCGCCCGGAAGTACTGTTGTTAATTCTATCCCCGCTTCTTTGGCATATTTCCAAGCAGCCTTTTCAGACTCAACTTTTGAAATACGATAAGGATCTAGGTCTGGATTTTTAACATCTGTCCAAAAACTCTCATCCAAAATAGCAGTACTGCCACTTTCAGGAGTAGATGCTGCTTGTGAACTAGTCATTACTACTCTTCTAACGCCAGCTTCTTTGGCTGCTTTTAAAACTGTCAATGTTCCATTCTTAGCAACACTTACCAATTCTTCAACTGTTTGAGTTCCATTACCCATTGGTGAAGCTACGTGAATCACGCCATCGGCACCTTTAATATTTTCTACCCAATTCTTGTCACTAGTTAGATCAGCTTCAAAAAAACTAAGATTCTTCATTTCATCCTTAGAAACAGCTCCAGCAATTTCATTTTCTAGACGATCTGCCTTCTTCATTGAACGCACGCTGGTACTGACCTCATATCCTGCATTGAGAAAATCGACGATCACCCATCCTGCGACGAATCCTGTACCACCTGTTACAACTACTTTTTTCATAATTTATGTCCTCTGTTCATTCAATTTAGACAAATAATACTATCAAGTGTCTATATTGCCAAATAAATGATATAATTATTTTTGGAGGTATTATTGCATGACACCAAAAGAAGAACTAATTATCAAATTTAATCATATTATTCTTATACAAGGGTTCGATAACTTTTCAATGGTAGATTTAGCAAAAATGGCAGGCATCAGTCGTGCTAAACTCTATATCTACTTTAAAAATAAAGACGAAATCGTTCAATCGGTTGTTCATCGGCATTTAGAGTTTTTACAAAAAAATTCTATTCCCACAAAAGTTGAAGGCAAAAATTTATTACCAACCATTCTGAATTCGCTCTTATTAATGGGATCAACCACGAAGTTATTCAAAACACAATTAAAACAAGCTTATCCGCAAATGTATCGTCAATTTAACCAAGGTTACGAAGAATACTTTCAGGCCTTGAAAAAATATTATCAGGTAGCTCAACAGCAACAATTGCTCATTAGTGATGTTTCTGCAGAATTTCTACTTTTTCAAAATCAAATCAATATTCACGGTATTTTAGATAATGTTAGAACTAACCAGATAAGCTTAGAAAAGGGAGAACAGTACTTAAAAGAGTATTTTACTTATCAGATTCACTCTTTGTTAGTTAAACCAGAAGTAGTGGTATCTGATCAAATTAAAAATTTCACCCAAACGATCATTAATGAATATTATGATACGTATGCACAAATTAATAACTAGTCCATTTGGTTTCAATTATTAAACCAGTTATAATTAAGATATCAATAACCATAAAGGGAGCGATTTAATAATGGAAAAGCGTATTAAAGGTTCATGTACATCAATTTTAGTTGGTAAAAAAGCTTCTATTGACGGTTCAACAATTATTTCTAGAAACGACGATGGTCATGAGGCACTTGACCCTCAACGTTTTGTTGTAGTTAACCCTGAAGATCAACCTAAGGATTACACATCAGTCATCAGTAAAGTCAACGTATCCTTACCTGACAATCCTCTACGTTACACTTCAATTCCTAACTCAATTTTGACAAACGGAATCTGGCCCGCTGCCGGAATCAACAGTGAAAATGTTGCTATGTCAGCGACTGAAACTATCACTACTAATTCACGTGTCTTGGGATTAGATCCATTTGTTGAAAATGGACTTGGTGAAGAAGACCTTGTAACCGTAGTTCTTCCATATATTCACAGTGCTAAAGATGGTGTTAAACGTCTCGGCGCTTTACTAGAAGAATATGGAACTTACGAACCAAACGGAATTTCTTTTGCTGATAATGAAGAAGTTTGGTGGTTAGAAACAATCGGTGGACACCACTGGGCAGCCGTTCGTATCCCTGATGACGCTTATGTCGTTGCACCTAATCGTATGAACATCGACAATTTCGATTTCGATTCAGCCGATACACTTTGTTCAGATGATTTGAAAGATCTTATCGATCAAAACAATTTGAATCCTGATTTTGACAAATATAACTTAAGACATATCTTAGGTAGTTCATCAGTCAAAGATACCGTTTATAACAATCCACGTGCTTGGTCTGGACAAAAGTTCTTCAGTCCTGATGACACCCCAGATGACCCAATGAATCAAGACCTACCATTCATCTGCCACGCCAACCGTAAAATTTCTATCGAAGATGTAAAATTTGTTTTAAGTTCCCACTTTGAAAATACTAAGTATGATGTTTACGGATCAGGTACTGATGCTGAAAAGAAACTCTTCAGACCAATCGGTATCAACAGAAATCATGACGTACACATTCTCCAAATCAGAAATAACGTTCCCGCAGAGATTGCCGGAATCCACTGGTTAGCATATGGTGCAAATACCTTTAATACCGTAGTTCCATTCTATGCCAACGTCGAAGACACCCCAGCACAATATAAAAATGCCACAGGTAAATTCGACATGAATAATATGTACTGGTTAAGCTGTACCACTGCCCTATTAGGCGATACAGATTACGATCTATATGTTGATATGAGAAACGATTATGAATTAGATGCTATGAGTACATATCGTAAGATCCAAAATGATACCGATAAGGAAATCGCCAATCAAAGTGATGCCAAAAAGTATCTAGAAGCAGCCAACAAGAAATTAGCCGACGTAGCCTTTGAAAAACAAACCAAGTTACTCGGAGATATGGTTACAATGGGATCAGAACATATGAAGTTACGTTATAATCTAAATGATTAGAGAGCGAAGCAGACCTGGGAATTTCCGAGGATTTGCCTAAGTCCTGGAATCGCACGCGATTTGTGCGGGCAATTTCAGGACTGTAGCAAACCGGAAGAAATTGGTCTGCGTAGCTCGTTTCCACTATTCATCATGGAACCATGGTTATTCAGAACAGAACAAAACTATCCAAAATAAGGACGGCAACTCAAAATCGAGTTACCGTCCTTATTTACATTAATGTTCAAAAGCTGACCGTGTTTTGTCCTGCTCTCCTATTCAATCAATTTCAAAGTAACTTTAGTATCACCGTAAACCGGATCTTTAACCGTTTCCTTAGCAATCTTATTATTATCGTTCAATTTGAATTTAACTGACGAAATAGTGTCGCCATTAGTAAACAAAGTTTGAACATTATCATCCGTAATTGACAATGTATCACCTTTTCTCGTGTAGTAAAGCCATTGCGTACCATTAGAAAAACGATAGTACATCTGATTTTTCGAAACAATATGAATACTATAAGGCCTCTTTCCAGCCACACTATACTCATTATCAACGATAGAGGCAGTGTTAGTATATATTGAAAGAAACGGTATCCCAACAAACATTAATGCGGCTACTATAGCTCCGCTGATCTGACTCCCCCTATCCTTTTCAAATTTATCTTTGGCCTGAGTGAGCTCTTCTGCTGTTTTATCTTTCAATTCTTCCGCTTCTGGGTCAAAATTCCAATTCCGATATAAGTTATAAAACGTAACAATTATAAGAGCCAATGAACCCCACCTAATAATCTGTAAAATTAAATGCATCATATATTTCCTCCGATTGTTTAATTGCTTTTCAACATACTTGTTACGTTCACAATGACCAAAAGACAAGTACGAATTAAAAATCTTTTTCGTAATTTGATATTGATAAATGCAATTTTTCATCGTAAAAAGGAAATAGAACATAATCTTCATGGAGGAATACTATGAAACTTTTACATACTGCCGACTGGCACATTGGTAGAACTTTAAACGGCTACTCACTACTCGATGAACAAAAAGCCACCTTTCAACAAATTTTAAACATTGCTTTAGAAGAAAATGTTGATGGTATTGTTATTGCCGGTGATATTTATGACCGTGCCATTCCCAATGTCGATGCCGTCACAACTTTGAATAAAATGTTTAAAGAAATCAATATTGACCATCATTTACCTATTTACGCTATCTCAGGAAATCATGATGGAGCTAAACGACTCAATTATGGCCGTGATTGGATGGAATATAACAATTTTCATCTCAACACTTTAGTCAGTGAAGCTTTCGAACCTATTGAGACTCCTAAAGTTCAAATCTTTATGTTGCCATTCTTTGATCCAATGGATGTTCGAGCTTACTACCATCAACAAGGCGTTTTGGAGGAAGACACCAAAAAAATTCACTCAATTGTTGATGCCATGAATCTTGTTTTAACAGACATGCAAAAGAATTTCGATCCCAATAAAAAACACTTACTCATTACTCACTTTGCGGTTACACCAAACAAAGAAGATAAAATCGAATTAACTAGTGAAACTACCTCAACTGTTGGCGGACTCGCCACTTTAACCGCTGACCAATTTCAAATGTTTGATTACGTTATGCTGGGACACATTCACACTCGTTTTGCTTCCCCAAGTGAAACTATTCGATATTCTGGTAGTCCCGTAAAATTCAACGTCAAAGAAGCTCGAATTAAAAATAAGGGTAAAGGTGTCTATATTGTCGAAATTGACAATGACAAAATCACCCATACTTTCAAAAAAATCAAACCTCAAACTGACCTGATTGTATTGGAGGAGGAATGGAACACTTTAACTGATCCCACTTTTTATAAACAACAACCAATCGACAGTGCTTGGTTTGCTATCACCGTAAAGAATTTCGACCGTAGCAAACACATCAACGTCCGCGCCCAACTACAGGAAATCTATGGAACAGTTGTTGAACTCGATTACGAGAACGTCTATCAAGATAAACAAGATCAGGCTGTGCAAAACATTAGTGAATTGAGTCCTGATGAAACAGTTGATCAATTTTTCCACAGCATAACTGGAAACGATTTATCTAAAACTCAGAAACATATTGTGGATAAAATTTTTGTTGATTTAAGAAAGGAGAAATAATTTTGAAACCTATTTACTTACAGATGAATTATTTCGGACCCCATGGAAACTCCAGTATCGACTTTCGAAAACTGGACGAAGCCCCCATTTTCCTTATTGGTGGTGACACTGGGGCTGGTAAATCAACAATTTTCGATGCTATGACCTTTGCTCTCTTTGGTAGTACTACAACTGATGGTCGTGATGCTCGAGAAATGCGCAGTCAATTTGCTCCCAACGATAAGGCAACCGAAGTGACTTTCTATTTTGAACAGGGAAATAATCTCTATCGTATCGTTCGTCGTCCGGAACAGTGGCTTAAAAGTCAGCGTGGCGACAATCTTGTGGATAAAAAGCCGATTGCCAAATTGGCTATTGTGGATAAAGTTGGCGGTACTGAGATTGATAGTATTGCCGCTAAGCCCAGTGATGTCGGAACTGCTATCGCCGAAATTCTCAATCTTTCGGCTGAACAATTTAAGAAAATCATCCTTTTACCTCAAAACGACTTCTCTGAATTTTTGAAATCCAAAACTGATGCTAAAGAAGCCATTCTCAAAAAGATCTTTGGTACTCAACTCTATTCTGATTTTACCAGCAAGTTAAAAGAACTCTACTCTGCCGACAAAAAGAAGAATGAAACTTTTGCCACTGATTTGGCCGCACAGTTAGACTCAGATAATTGGACCGATGAAGAAAAAGAACAGCTAAGTCATGAATCTGATGAACAAAAAATTGTCGTACTTGAAAGTTTTGTAGACAAGCGACAAGCTGAATTTTATTCTGTGGAAAAACAGGCTACTGAACTAAACAAACAAGTTCAAACCGCTGACAAAAATTTTCAAAGTGCCAAAGATTTGGACAAACAATTCTCCGATTTAGATACTGCTAAGCACGATTATCAATTGAATATCGTCAATAAGGAAACCGAAATTTCTGCTCAGCAACAACATGTCTCGGAATTACAATGGGCAGACGGTTTGAAGGATACTTTACGTGATCTCGACAGTAAAAATGAAGAGTTAAAAAAGACCAATGATAGAAGTCAAAGATTAACTGTCCAAATGAAACTCTCTCAAAAAGATTACCAATCAGCTACAAATAAAAGCGAAGAATTAACTGCTCAAAAAGCTGATTTTGATCAAAAAGAAAAACAAAGTAAGAAATTAGCAATTTTGATTCCTGACATTGAACGGGTTGAAAGAATTCGTAAGGAAATCACTAAACAAGAACCTGAATTATCAGTTTTACAAGAAAATTTATCTGAACAGGATGAAGAGCTTCAAAAAATCACTTCACAAATTGACGCTAAAAAAGAGTCCTTAACCGATAGTGATAAACTTCAAACACAAAAAGATGCCTTAACACATGAAAAAGATAATTTTGTCGAAATCCTCACTCCCTTGGAGAATCAAAAGTTCAACGATAAAAAGGACGTCAATCGTCTCCAAACTCATTTAGATGAGTTAAAGTCGCAACTACAGTCGAAAACAGAAAATCTTCAACAGTCTCAAGCTGATTTTGAAGAGAAAAAAGGTCATCGTCAGGCTCTAATGATTGCTCAACTTCAAAAAGAACTAGTCGATGGAGAACCCTGTGTTGTCTGTGGTTCCATTGATCATTCTCATATGATTAAAACTATCGACGCCGATGAAATCGAATTAAAAGCTTCAATGGAACAAGTTGATAAATCACAGAATCAATTTGCTTCTGCCCAAAAAGAAGTGGAAACACTTAATAACAATATCTCCGAGACAACCATTGAATTAAACACCGCTCAAGATAACCTTAAAACTGCTACTCAAAAATTAAACGAAACTTATTTGGAACTGACAAATAAATCTGAATTAACTTTTGATACCGAATTTAATATATCATCCTTAAAATCAATTTTTGAAAAAGAGATTGCCTCTCTTACTGAACAATTAGCTGCTGCCAACAAGCTAACTGCTGAAATTGAGAAATTAACTAAAGACAGTCAGAAAGTTGCTGACAAACAAAATGAATTTAAACTTGATTTGGCCACCAAAAAAACAGCTTTGGAAGCTAACCAAAAAGATCTCAAACAAATCCTTGCTAAGCTTGGCGATGAAACACGTTCTAGTCAGGAAATCACTCAAGAGATTAAAGCTTTAGATGCGGCTGTTAGGGACTATCAAGAACAAGTTACTGAAACGCAAAAGTTAGCTCAAGATAGCCAGATTAAGTATTCCAACAACAAAACCCAGTTAGATGATGTTGAAAAACAAGCTGCTGAACAAAAAGTCACTATTGAGAAATTACAAAAGAGCATCGATTTAGTTTTAAGTGACTCTAATGCTAAAACTAACGACATCAAAGTATTACGTACTTGGATTACCGAAATAAATGATGGCGTTCTTTCCGATTTGCAGATTAAAATTTCTAACTACAAACAAGAAAAAACTCGTTTGGAAAAACGAATCGATGAATTATCCACTGCGTTGGCCGACAAAGAAAAACCTGACTTAGAGACTCTTCGAACAGTTTTAACTGGTCTACAAACCCAAAAGGATGAACTAATTTCTCAAGTTGCCAATGCTAAACGAACTTTCCAAGATGCTGACAAGAACTTGAAACGTATTAAAGATATCATTGCGCAACAAGGCGACTTTGCGAAGAAATTCAGTCAATTATCCGATCTCTACAATATTGTGAATGGTCAAGGTAACAACGACAGTAAATTGAAACTAGAAACTTACGTCGTACAGAACTACCTTCAAAAAGTTCTCAATTACGCTAACGATCATTTTATCAATCTACTTTCTAACAATCGTTATACTTTTGAATTGTCTGATGATCCTAGCGATAAAATGCGTGATCACGGCCTAGATATCAATATTTTTGATAACGAAACCGGCAAATCACGCTCATCCGACACTTTATCTGGTGGTGAAACCTTTATTGCCGCTTTGTCTATTGCCCTTTCACTTAGTGAAGTCGTTCAATCATCTTCTAACGGAGTCCAAATTGATGCCTTATTTGTTGATGAGGGCTTCGGTTCACTTGATGATGAAACCCTTGAAAAATCTATGACTGCTTTGGAAACTATTGGTCAAAATCGTATGGTCGGTGTTATCAGTCATATTGAATCTATGAAACAAACTATTGGTCAACAGGTTTTGATTAAGAAACTTGGTGATGGTCGTAGTAAGGTTGAAATTGTTAATAAGTAACGCAAAAAAAAGCCGTCCTTTTCTGGACGACTTTTTATTTTTGGGGAGAATTATTTTGAGGATTTTTTGGGATAGCCCTTTGTTTCTAAATAACCATTGTTCTTTGCAATATAGTGGAAACGAGTTACGTAGGCCAGATTCCTGTGCTTTGCCTGACTTCACAAACTGTCTGCTTCGCAGCCAATTTGCAAAGTCCTGCAAATGCTCAGAATCTAAACGGGCCTACTACACTCTCTATCGAAACGAGCTACGCAGGCCAATTTCTTCCGGTTTGCTACAGTCCTGAAATTGCCCGCACGGTCCCGCGGGCGATTCCAGGACTTAGGCAAATCCTCGGAAATTCCCGGGCCTGCTTCGCTCTCTTTATAATGCGTTTACGCCGATAAATCTTTTCTCCAACACTCTTAAAATAGCGTCGGCTGTATCTAATGATGTGTAAAGTGGTACTGAATTTAAGACGGCATTTTGTCTGATGATATATCCGTCTGAGGTATGTGTTCGTTTGTCTCCGATTGTATTGATCAACAATTGTACTTTGTTGTGTGTGATGTCATAGATAATATCTTTATCCGACTCACCCACCTTTGGTACAGCTTTGGCTCTGATGCCTAATTTATTGAAGTAATTGGCGGTTCCTTTGGTTGCTAAAACTTGGAAACCTACTTCTTCAAATCTTCTTGCTAAGGTAGATGCTTCTTTTTTGTCTGTATCATTAACGGTGATTAAAACATTTCCGGCATCTTTGATATGTTGATTAGTTGCTTCAAAGGCTTTATACAAAGCTTCGGTATAGTCGATTCCTGATCCCATAACTTCACCGGTTGATTTCATCTCTGGTCCTAAAGCACTATCAACATCGTTTAATTTATTGAAGGAGAATGTTGGTGCTTTAACATGAATCAATCTTGATTCTGGTGCTAGTCCTGGTTCTAATCCTAGTGTATTGAAGTTGGCTCCTAAAATTAATTTAGTAGCAATTCTGGCCATTTGAATTCCGGTAACTTTACTTAGGAATGGAACTGTTCGGCTGGCACGTGGATTTACTTCAATTACGTAGGCTTGATTATCGTGAATAACAAATTGAATATTCATAATTCCGACACAGTGCAATTCTTTTGCCAAACGTTTAGCGTATTCAACGATTTGATCTTGGACTGAATCAGGAATATTTTGTGGAGGATAAACGGCCATTGAATCTCCTGAATGAACTCCAGAGCGTTCGATATGTTCGATGATACCTGGTAACAAGACGTTTTCACCATCACTTAGAGCAT
Organism: Companilactobacillus paralimentarius DSM 13238 = JCM 10415; assembly: GCF_001434985.1. Lineage (GTDB taxonomy): Bacteria > Bacillota > Bacilli > Lactobacillales > Lactobacillaceae > Companilactobacillus > Companilactobacillus paralimentarius. The sequence continues at coordinate 16,109 of NZ_AZES01000025.1, forward strand.
CAATTTCACATTCACGTCCAGTTAAGTAACTATCGATCAAAACCGGATGATTATTTGATACATGTACAGCTTCTTTCATATACTTGTTCAATTCGGCATCTGACTTGATAATTTCCATTGCTCGCCCACCTAAAACATAACTTGGACGAATCAAAACCGGATAACCAATTTTTTGAGCAACTTGTAATGCACCTGCTGGTGAAGTAGCTGTGCCACCAATTGGTTGAGGGATTTCTAGTTTCTTAATAATTTGGTCAAATAAATCACGATCTTCGGCACGATTGATATCTTCAACTTGTGTACCTAAGATCTTGATGCCATTTTCTTTCAAAGGTTCGGCCAAGTTAACTGAAGTTTGACCACCAAATTGAACGATAGCACCGATTGGTTTTTCCAAGTCACAGACGTTCAAGACATCTTCTAAGGTTAGTGGTTCAAAATATAATTTATCTGCAATTGAATAGTCAGTTGAGACTGTTTCAGGATTATTGTTAATAACGATTGCTTTATACCCCATCTGTTGAACCGCATTGACACAGTGAACAGTCGAATAGTCAAACTCGATTCCTTGTCCAATTCGGATAGGACCTGAACCTAAAATTAGAACTGACTTGTTAGACATTTTTTCTGATTCATTTTCAGTTTCATAAGTACTGTAGAAGTATGGAGTTTCAGCCTCAAATTCACCGGCACAGGTATCAACAGTTTTGTAGGTTGGCAAAATTCCACTTTGAATTCTAAAGGAACGAATAACATCTTCTGGCAAATCATTCAGACGGGCAATTGTTCTATCCGAGTAACCCAAACGTTTAGCATCGGTTACAATCTCCTTGGTCAATGATCCATTCGTCAATTCTTTTTCAAAGTTGATGATATTTTTCATTTTGGCTAAAAAGAAAGGATTGATGGCTGTTAGTTGATTGACTTTTTCATAAGAAACGTCCCGACGTAATAATTCAGCTAGGTAAAATAGACGATCATCCTTTGGTGTTTGGACGTATGTTTCCAAATCTTCAGTAGACTTATCCTTGAGTGAATCCATGATTAAATCATGTTGGTCAATTTCCAAAGAACGAACAGCTTTTTGAAGTGCTTCTTCAAAGTTACGACCCAAGGCCATCACTTCACCGGTAGCCTTCATTTGCGTTCCAATTGTGCGGTCGGCTTTAGAAAATTTATCAAATGGCCAACGCGGAATCTTGCAAACAACATAATCCAAAGCTGGCTCAAATTGTGCAAAAGTTTTTCCTGTAATTGGATTAGTGATTTCATCTAGTGTTAATCCGACAGCAATTTTGGCAGCAATCTTAGCAATTGAGTAACCAGTTGCTTTTGAAGCCAAAGCTGAAGAACGACTGACACGTGGATTTACTTCGATGATGTAATAGTTACTTGTCTTAGTATCGATAGCTAGTTGAACGTTACATCCACCTTCAATTTTTAACGCACGAATAATTTTTAGCGAAACATCACGTAACTTTTGAACTTCAGTATCTGAAAGAGTTTGAATTGGTGAAACAACGATGGAATCACCGGTATGAATTCCTACAGGATCAACATTTTCCATATGACAAACGGCTAAAGCATTGTCCGCACTATCACGCATTACTTCAAATTCAATTTCTTTGAAGCCGGCAATACTTTGTTCGATCAAACATTCAGTTGATGGTGAAGCTTTCAATCCACGCTCAACAATTTCCTTTAATTCAACATCGTCATGCGCAACACCACCACCGGTTCCGCCCATTGTGAAAGCTGGTCTGATAATCACGGGGAAACCAATTTGATCAGTGAAATCCTTGGCATCTTGGTAAGTATAGGCTGTTTTCGAAGCGGGAATTGGTTCATGTAGCTTCTGCATTAAGCGTTTAAATTCTTCACGATCTTCGGCTTCGTTAATAGTATTTAATTTAGTTCCAATAATTTCGATATTTAATTGATCAAGAATTCCTGATTCTTGCAATTGAACAGCCATGTTCAACCCAGTTTGACCACCTAATGTTGGTAAAATAGCATCCGGGTGCTCTTTAACTAAAACTTTTTCCACAAATTCCAAAGTAATTGGTTCGATGTAAACTTTATCAGCAATATGTTTGTCGGTCATGATCGTAGCTGGATTGGAATTGATCAAAACAACTTCATAACCTTCTTCTTTAAGGGCTAAACAAGCTTGAGTCCCTGAATAATCAAATTCGGCAGCTTGTCCAATGATGATTGGACCAGAACCAATGATCATAATCTTTTTAAGGTCTGTTCTTTTTGGCATAATTAATTTTTCCTCCAACTATTTGTTTAGTCTTTCCAAAAATTTATCAAAGATGAAGTCAGCATCGTGTGGTCCTGGCATTGCATCCGGATGGAATTGAACTGAAAAGGCATTGTATTTAGTATGTTCAACCCCCTCAACTGTTTGGTCATTCAATTCAACTTGGGTCACTTTCAAATCTGTATTAGCGATGGATTCAGGATCAACGGCATAACCATGATTTTGAGAAGTGAAATAAATTTTGCCTGTTTCTAAATTTTTAACAGGATGATTAAAACCACGATGTCCAAATTTCATCTTAAAAGTTTTAGCACCATTGGCTAAACATAAAAGTTGATGTCCCATACAGATACCGAAGACTGGATACTTCTTCTCGAGTTCCACGATGTTACTCAAAATATCAGTGTGATCAATTGGATCTCCAGGTCCATTACTCAAGAGAATTCCATCGGATTTTAAATTTTCGATATCTGCAACTGAGGCATTACCTGGCACAACAGTTACTTTAACGTCGCGTCTTTGTAATTCATCGACAATACTTTGTTTGTAGCCGTAATCTAACATCACGACATGCTTGCCCTTGCCTGTAAATACTTGTGAAGTTTCGGTAATACTCTTATTCAACTGGTCTCTATCCAATTGCCAATCAGCGATTTGGTCAATCAATCCTGAATTCAAACTGTCGACGATGGCTGCCTTTAAAGCTCCAGCTTTTCTAATTTTCAAAGTGATAGCACGTGTATCAATTCCTTGAATTCCTGGAATATTTTCTTCCTTCAAAAATTGATCGATAGTCATTTCACTTTGGTAATTACCGACAACCTCCGCAATTTCACGGGCTAAAACACCTTTGATGTATGATTTAGGTGATTCGTTAAACTTTTTCGAAATTCCGTAATTACCAATCATTGGTGTACAAAAATTAATAATTTGTCCGTTGTAAGATTGGTCAGTGATAGCTTCTTGATATCCACTCATACCGGTTGTGAAAACTAACTCACCAATTGTTTCAACATCACTACCGAAGGCCTTACCTTCAAAATATGTACCATCTTCAAAAACTAGATATCTTTTCATAATATTCTCCAAACTTTCACAATATTTGAGACAGAAAAAGGGATGCTTTATCCAGCATCCCTCAAGTTTTGTCTTAGATTGATTATTTAGACTGAACCTTTGAGACCTCTCTGGATCTGATTAAAAATTCAAGATATAAAAAAACTTTCCTTGCCAGTGCGACAAAGAAAGTTAGTTAGGGTCTCCCCATAAGCGATTGTACTTTCCAAGTCTCACTGGACTTAATTAAAAGTTGTTGTCCATATAATACAAGGAAGTTCGTTGTTCGTCAATAGGGTTATTTTTTAAAAACATGTTCACGATGATATTCTAAATATTCTTTATTAGGAGAATATTGGTAGTTCATATGTATTTTTCTATTCTTATATTTATTTAATAATTTATTAGTTTCCGCATCTGGTGCAGCCACGTCAGAAATAACAATATGTCCCTTATCGTTAAAGGTGAAATATCCTGCCGTAAAGGCTTCAGCTAACATTTTGGTAAAACTAATTCCATTACGTGGATCCAAGCGAATTTTCTTATTGGCTTCCCAAGGAACAATTCTTGCTACAACCAAATCATCCTCATCCACTGGACCTGCCACCGCCGATTTATAATGATAATTAAATTTTACTTTATCCGCAAAAAACTTTTGGACTGCATTGTAAGTTTTAACACCCTTAGCTTCATCATTGATAAAATACAATTCATTTTTCTCAGCCTGATAACACTTTACCGCCAATAATTCCTCTGCATCCGACAACTTAGATTCAGACACCATATTTTTTTGACGCGCTAATAAACCCATATAATCATGCTCATTTATCTTCGTGATGCCATTCATATTGAAAAAATTAGACCATTTACCTTTGAACTTTCGGAATGTCCAATCGAAGGTACGTAAATTTTGTTTCATGAGACGATGGGAGAATAGATAAGGTTGCTCAATCGTGACAATATCGTTGCCAGTAGCCGGATCTTGTCTTACAACTTCGCCAAATTTTCCGGCACCATAAAGGTAAAATTCATTGCCCCATTCTGAAGCGCTGCCAGAACGACGATAAATGATTAGATCACCTTTGTGAAGCTGATTGTTATTATGATTTTGATAGCTGTAGTATTTAAAATCCACATCATTGTGTTCAATACTGGAGCTGGAATCTATTATAAAATAATTGGTTTGGGAGTTCTCATTTTGATTCATAAAATACACTTCCTCTGCCCTTCATTGTACACAAATCATCTATAAAATTTAACTGCTCTGATATACTTGTCTATTAGAACAATTACAAATTGGAAGTGAAATTATATGGACACTGATTATGAAATTAACCAAGGCGTAAACTTTGGCTTTATTGACAACTCGACACAATCATTATCTCGTTATCAACCAGCATTGATAACTAATCAAAATGGGACCGTGCTTGATACTTTGGAAGACGAATTACGTAACGCCAAATCCTTTACTATTGCTGTGGCTTTCGTTACTTCGGGTGGTCTATTGGATCTTAAGAGTATTCTGGCTGACATTGCTACACACGGTGTCCGTGGAAAACTTATCACTTCAACTTATTTAGGTTTTAACAATCCTGATGTCTTCGATGATCTATTACAAATTCCTAATCTCGACGTTAAGATTTTGGATCAAGATGGCTTCCACACGAAGGCCTATTATTTCAATCATGACACTTACGAAAGTGCCCTAATCGGTAGTTCCAATCTAACGCAAAACGCTTTGAAAAAGAATTTCGAATGGAACCTGCGTATCACTTCGACTGAACGTGGTGACGTTATTCATAATGTTAAAAATGAACTAGATAATCTTTGGCAACAGGCTATTCCTCTGACATCATCATGGATAGAAGATTACCGCCAAAATTGGCAACCTAACTATTCAACTTATCGAAATAAGAAACAAATTAAACCGACAGACAAAATTGTTCCTAACGAAATGCAGCAGCCAGCTTTGGAAGCTCTGAAACACTTACGAGATGTCGAACATGCTAAAAAAGGACTAGTTGTGGCAGCGACTGGAACTGGTAAAACTTATTTAGCCGCTTTTGATGTCCAACAATTTAATCCTAAGCGACTACTATTCGTCGTTCACCGTGAACAAATTCTGCGTAAAGCTATGTCCAGTTTTAAAGAAATTTTAGGTGGATCTGACAACGACTATGGTATTCTCAGCGGTAATCAAAAAGAAGTAACTGCGCGTTATCTTTTCGCAACGGTTAACATGATTTCTAAAAAATCGGTCCGTGAACAATTGGGAGCCACTGCATTCGACTACATTATTATCGATGAGGCTCATCGTGTTAGCCAAAATCAACCTGGTGAAAAAGAATCAATGTACCAAAGTTTGATGAACTTTTACCAACCACAATTCATGTTGGGAATGACGGCTACTCCTGAAAGAACTGACGGAACCAACGTCTACAAGTATTTCGATTACCATTTGGCTTATGAGATTTCACTGTTAGACTCATTGGACAACGACCTACTTGTACCTTTTCACTACATCGGTGTAACTGACTATGAGAAAAACGGTGAAGTTATCGATGACAAAACTAGTTTGAAATATTTAGTATCTGATGAACGTGTAAATTACATTATCGACAAAACTAATTACTATGGTCCTCGTGGTGATAATGTACACGGATTAATTTTTGTTGGTCGTGTCGCTGAAGGTCGTGAATTGGCTGTTAAACTCACGAATAAAGGTATCAATTCTCAATTTGTCTCCGCTGAAGATACGGTTGAAGTTCGGGAAAAAGCCGTTCGAGAATTGACTGAAAGTAAACTCCAATACATCATCACAGTTGATATTTTTAACGAAGGTGTGGACATTCCTATCCTCAATCAAATTGTCATGATGCGTCCCACAAAATCCAGTATCATATTTCTTCAACAATTAGGCCGCGGATTACGTAAATTTGCTCATAAAGAATTCGTGACAATTTTAGATTTTATCGGTAATTATGATGAAAATTATATGATTCCAATGGCATTCGGCCGCTCTCACACTAGTAATAAAGAAAAAATACTCAAACAGATTGTTAGCCCCAGTATTTCCGGAGTTTCCACAATTCATTTTGAAGAAGTAGCTCGTAATCGAATTCTGGACGCCGTTTCAAAAGCTCGTTTAAATGATATGAATCGTTTCAAAGCTGCTTATCAAAGTCTTAAAGATAAAATCGGCTTGCGGTCACCTATGTTATTAGACTTTGCCAAGCTAGGTAGTGTTGACGTTCCCGATATAATTGATAAATTCAAGACTGTTTATAACATGCAAAATAAATTTGAAGCTAATTTTTCTGCTTCACTTACTAAAGAACAATATTCATTTTTAAAATTTATTTCTGCGGAAATCACTGTTTCTAAACGTCCGGTAGAAGCTTGGATTTTGAAACAATTGTTACTCCGACATACTTTAACTGATAAAGAGATTCTATCCGAACTTCAATCTCAAAATATTTTCTGTGATAAAGAAACCTTGGACAATGTGGCTTCCGTCCTAGATTTCAGTTACTTTTCAAAAGTAAAACAAAAAAAATACGGCCAAGTTGTGTTAACTGACCGTATCGATGACAAATGGAAATTCACTTTTGAACTCCAGCAAATGTTGCAATCACAAACATTTAGGAAATATTTTGAAGATGCCTTAGATGCAAAGCTCTGGGATGTACATCAGCATCCAGCAATCTATCGTAATCGATTTACCATTGGTGAAAAATATTACCGTCCTGATATTATCAAGATGTTGAACTGGAAAAATGAACCTAATTATATAAATATTGGTGGTTACGGCTTAAGAGATGATGGACGTTTTCTCCCTGTTTTCATATCTTTAAAGAAGACTGTTAAAGTTCAAAATAAGATGGTATATGAAAATACCTTCTCGGATCGTTCAACCTTACCTTTGTTCTCTAAAAGCGGACGTTCAATGTCCAGTACAGTTGAGAGTGAGATTCTCAAACATAAAGGTTTTGGGATGATTCAGTTGTTCGTAAGAAAATCTAATAACGATAGAATCGACGGTAAAGATTTCTATTACCTCGGGTCTGCACGAATTCTTACTGCAAAAGATATCATTGAAGAGAACACTGACGGTAAACCAACCAAATTAGTTGCGTTTACACTTCGATTGGAACATGAATTAGATTTGGGATTGTATCATTTTTTGACTGAAGAATAGCAAAAACAGCAAGATCAATTGAGATCTTACTGTTTTTTATTACACTACGTTTAGAATAGTTTTCGTAATTTCCCCATAGCCGCACTAAATTCCTTACAAGTGGTATAAGCAAACGATAACCGAATTGACCGGTTCTTTTTAAAATCATAAATATCACCGGTATTCAAAAGTATTCCTTCATTCAAGGCCTTCTCAAACAAATCTTCGGCTTCAATATCATCTTTAAACGTTAACCAAATATAAAATCCGCCAATAGGCCGATTCCAAGTGGCAATTCCTTGAAAATTATCTTCTAAAACTTTCAAGGCGTTATCGCGACGTTTCTTCAATTCCTTTTTCAAATTGACCAGATATTCATCATACAAGCCGCTATTCAAAAATTCGGCGAATACCAATTGCGATAAGGAACTGGCTCCATAATCCATCTGCATCTTGGTGTCTCCTAATCTCTGAATAACTGGTTCAGAGGCAATGACCCAACCAATCCTCAGTCCTGGTGCCAAGGCCTTTGAAGCACTGCCTAAATACATGACCATCCCGTTTTTATCCATAGCTTTCAAAGCTGTCGGCTGTTCGTCAAAACATAATTCCTGATAGACTCCATCTTCGATAATTGGGAGTCTATTTTTTACGCAGAACTCCATCAATTCGTGACGTCTGAAATCTGACATCGTTATACCTGTAGGATTGTGATTGGTTGGAATAGTGTATAACACTGACTCATTATTTTTGAGACGTTTTTCTATTCGCCAATACTCCATCCCTTCCGAATCCATCGGTATTCCATCCAAGTTTAATCCCATCGATTGAAAGGTTTGGAGTGATTTCAAATAACTCGGTGCTTCAGTGAAAACAGTGCTGCCATCTTCCAATAAACACGATGCAATCAATTGTAAGGCTTGCAAAGCACCGGAAGTAATCAAGATATTCTTCACGCCTACGTTGATACCTAACTTCTGCATATGCTTAGCAATGGCTTCTCGTAATTCTAATAGCCCCAAGGGTTCGGCATATCCTAATGAAGTAATTTCGGTACTCAACTTCTGCATAATTTCAGACCACATTTTCTTAGGAAATAGTCTAGGGTCCAATTCACCAGTTCCTAAGCGTGTAATCTCTGGGGCAAATTCCCAATGATTAATCTGTTGAATACGGCGCTTATTCTCTTGAAAATAACCGGCTGAAATATATTTTTTCCAATTCAAGGCCGTTGGCAACATTAATGACCATGTGTTACTAATAATTTGGGTTCCGGCACCACGTTTCCCCGAAATAATTCCGTACGAAGTCAACTCATCAATAGCCGTTGAAATGGTACTTCGATTCACGTGAAACATTTTAGCTAAATCCCGCTGTGACGGCAATCTAGTACCGATTTGCCACTGCCCACTGGCGACTTTATCACAAACATATTTAACGATTTGGCGATAAATTGGTACTGAACTTTTTTTGTCTGGTTGCCAATCAATTACGACTGGAAATTCTCTTCGCATTTGTTTCTCCTTTGGTTGGGTTTATAAAAATAACTTGGTTGGTTACTATTTTTAAAAACACTTATATAATCATTATTGTGCTTAAATTATAAACCATAATTTGGTTGGCAAGGGAGGTAAAATTATGAACTTTTTTCTACAAGGACTAACTATGGGATTCGCGATTGAGGCGCCAATTGGTTTAGCAAATTTATTTGTGATCAATAATGCGTTAACTCAATCACGCCGCCGTTCATACATCGCTGCCTTTTTTGTGGCTTTCTTTGACATTGCTCTGTCAATTGCCTGTTTCTTTGGCATTGGGGCAATCATGAAGCAATTTGAATGGCTTAAAATTGCTATTCTTCTTTTCGGAAGTTTAATCGTAATTTATATGGGGATTAATCTTTTACGGGCTGAAGCTTCCGAAATTGGCAGTAAAGATACCGAATTAACCATGTTCAAAACCATTTCAACAGCATTTGTTATGATTTGGTTCAATCCACAAGCAATCATTGATGGATCACTGATGTTGGGGGCTTTTCAAGTCACATTACCAGTCAATAGTTATCCAATCTTCATTGGCGGTGTCGTCATCGCTTCATTTGTTTGGTTTATCGGATTAAATCTAGTCATCGCTAAGTTTAAAGATAAATTCAACGCCAAAGTTTTACGGACTATTAACATGGTCTGTGGTGCAGTAATCATTCTTTACGGTTTGAAATTGTTCTACAACTTCATTACATTGATAATTCATTAAGTATCAAATTCAAAGAGGCTATTAACAAAGGCTAACGTGGTCTTTTGAGCTTAAAACAAATAAAGCGGGTAATCGTATTTTGATTACTCGCTTTATTTTTGCTTTTATTTAATGAATGACCAATGTTCTATGCAATATAGTGGAAACGCGTTCCACAAGGCAACCTCCTGTGGTTTGCTACGATACCGAAATCACACGCCAAGTGCGCGTGTAATTCCGATATCTAGGCAAATCCTCGGAGGCTGAGCGCCCTTGTTCCACGCTCTAACTAATTGACTCGACTAGTGACCACTCCAATTGGGTAGTGTAATTGCCAGCTTCATGGACTCCATCACTGATATATAACTTTGGTCCTTCATGTTCTTGCCAAGCAACTGAATCAAGTCTTTGACCATTAACAGTTTCAGAAACTAGCGTGCCATTTTCATTCAGAACTTCATAACTACCATCTTGTGGATAATAACGCATCTCGGAATTTAGTACTTTTCCATCAGATTTAAAAGGATTTTTTTGTGACAAATATAAAGTTAAAGCCTGTTTATTACGGCGTTTATCATCTACTTCCAAATGACTACTTTCAATCTTATCCCTATCAAGTAAAGTATCAGTCGTATATGAATTAATTGTTTTATAGCTCCAATCATTCGCCTGTAAATTGATACTATTGTCAGCAAAATTCAATTGCAAACTTTGAGCTGGCAGGTACTGTCCTAGCAGATTATCACCAGTATCATAACCATTCACACTCACATTAGAATTGAACGATAAAATTTCATTTTTCCCAACTGTTGAATTGATTTCAATTGCGAAATCCTTTGTGGTTACGAAATTTAAATTACGTAAAGTCAGAATTGTACTCTGATTATTATCCGGATCAGACACACTAATATAATCTGTAAAATCTTGATTATTCACCTTAACATTATCAATTACCGAAGTCTTAGGTAACTTAATTTGTATTTCAGCCCTTGTCAAAGCCGAATTCAAATTACTATCCTTGACCGTAATTCGATGAATCACTTTATCATTCTCGGCTACATTATTTATGATTGTATTCTCACTATTGTGGTCCTCATAACTACTGTTAAAAATAGTATTATTAATGGAAATATCGGGAACGACATTTTTTCTAACACTCAAATTAGCTTTATTAGTAGTAACGGTCGTCGTACTATCACCACTTGTCACGGTCAAAACTGCATAGTATTTAGTTCCATTATCAGTAGCATAAACTGTATTAGCAGTTGTATACGTTAAAACATCACTATTATTGTTAGTTACGACAGTATCCTTACCCGCAATATCTACTTTATGCCAAACAACATTAGTTGGTTTTTCATCGAATTTTCCTTGTACCGTAAAAGTCGCTTTCTTACCTTCATCGACTGTTTGATCGTCCAATCCTCCACCAATCTTAATATCGACATAACCACTAACACTGGTGCCATCACTATTACTCATTGTCCCAGTCACTCGAACTGTTCCAGATTTACTATTGGTATTAGCCGTTACTAGTCCCGTCCTACTATCTACCGTTGCCAAACTAGTATCGTTAACCTTCCAAGTTATATTTCCCGTTGCATTATTAGGTGTTGGAGTCCCAGTTACATAGGTTGTAGCCGCACTGGACTGATTATTGTATAAATAATTATCATTAGCTTTCACACTCAAGGCAGTAGCATTAATAGGACTTGGAAAAGTAGTTATAAAGGCCACTTTAGAATAAACAATGGTATCTAGTAAACCTGGAATTAAACCATACCAACGTGTCATCTGTTGATAATAGACCGTTCCTACTTTAGTCGGCGTTATTATTAACTCTTTGGTTGTCTGTGACATTTGTGTCCAATTCTGCCCATCGGTCGATTGATACCAAGTATAATGTGGACTCGCCAACAAACCTAACAAGGCATCAACAACTGATCGACCTGAGTCGGTATACAGAGTTTTAGGATTATTCACATAAGTATATTGATTTTCTGGTTGCAAATTGTAACCCGAAGTCAACCAAATAAACAACAAAATTATTGGATCAGAAGTTGGTTCGTGATATGGAGTAACTGCCGCTTTTGCAGTGGTTACCGTAGGAATAACCTTAGATATAATTTCATTTTCAGGAGTACTTTTATCAAAGTTTGATTGATCTAAACTCATGGCGGTGAAAATCAGCATCATATTAAAAAGAGTACTAATTAGAATTTGACGTTTCCTTTTCATCTCCCTTACCTCTTAACCTTTTCTCAAGTTTACGGGTTTCCAGTAAAAAAGGCACTTTTATACTCTATTCCACAATAAATAGCCAGCAACTCTTTTTCGAGTCACTGGCCATTTTGTTCTTTATTTACGTAATTTAATCTGTCACCATTTGATTGCGATAAAGTCCGGCATAAAAACCATCCTCTGCCAACAATTTATCATGATTACCTTGTTCAATAATCGTACCATCTTTTAGAACAACAATCTTATCAGCGTTCAAAATTGTCTTCAAACGATGAGCAATAACGAAACTAGTCCGACCTTGAATAACTCGATCCATTGCCGCTTGAATGTTAGCTTCCGTGACAGTATCAACATTTGAAGTAGCTTCATCCAGAATCAATAATTGGGGATTAGTCAAAATCGTTCTGGCAATCGACATCAATTGTTTCTGACCAGCTGAGAAAATACTTTGCTCATCAGATACTTCTGTTTCATAACCCTTAGGCAAACTGGCGATGAACTCATGAATATTAGCCTGTTTAGCAGCATCGATAACACGTTCCATACTTGCTTCAGGGTCACCGAATCGAATGTTGTCCGCAATCGTTCCTGAGAATAATTGTGGATCTTGTAAGACGATACCAACATTCTTTCGTAGTTCTTTCAAAGAGAATTCACGAATATCAGTTCCATCAATCGTAATTCCTCCACTATCCACATCATAGAAACGATTCAAAAGGTTCATAACAGTTGTCTTACCAGAACCCGTTGGTCCGACTAAAGCTACCATTTCACCCTTATGTACAGAAATTGAAACACCATGTAAAATTTCTTTACCCGGTAAGTAACTAAAGTGAACATCATCAATTTGCAATTCATTTTTAATTCCAGCTAATGATTTACCGTCAGCGGGTTGAACTTCGTCTGGTTGACTTCTAACTTCATCAACACGACGAGCACCTGTGATAGCTAATTGAATCATTCCGTACAAACTGGTCAATGACATGATTGGTTGGTAATACTGTTGTGCGTAGTTAACGAAAACAACGACCAAAGCTAAAGCAGCACCAGTTGATAAAGTTCCGTTTAAAGCAAACCATGAGCCAAAGAAAATAACGATGGCTGTATTCAACAAGGCCATGCCCTGCATCAAAGGATTCAAAACACCTGACCAAATTTGACCGGACATAGCCGATTGACGAACTTTTTGATTATGTTTTCTAAATCCAGCGATTGAATCCTTTTGTAAACCATTGGTAATAATAACTTTTTGGGCGGTAACTTGTTCATTGATATAACCGTTCATCTTACCGATATCATCCTGTTGATGGTTAACCGCCACACCTGCTTTTTTCATAACAACTGCCGCAATGATTAAGGCGATTGGAGTTGATCCCATCGTTACCCAGGCCATTGTCACATTTTGATTAAACATAACAATTAGAATACCGACAAATTGGGCTACGGATAAGAAAATTTCAATTAAAGCCTGATTCATCGCATTAAAAATGTTATCCAAATCAGAAGTGTAGCGTGCCAAAATGTCCCCATCACTGTGAGAATCAAAATATTGTACTTGCATTCGTTGCATCTTACGGAATAATCCGACACGCATGGTACCAGTTGAATAAGCTGTAATTCTAGCCAAAATCATACTGGCTATCAATAAAGTACTGGCATCGCCCAAATACAAGACCAAGTAAACCCACAAAGTTTTATGGAAAGAACCCAAACTAGCATCTCCACGAGTCGCAGTATTCGTCCACTGTTGCAAGTAGGTTGTTAACTCAGAAACCGCGCGACCAAGATAAGTTGGAGCAATAACAATACATGCGGTTGAAATACCGATTAGTATTGCCGTCATGAGAAAACCAAACCAGTATTTTTTTAAATAGTGCCAATAGTACTTTCCTGCATTCTTTAAATCTCTCATGATCTTGCCCCCTCTCTAGCCTTTTGCGTACGATAGATTTCTTGATATACCGAATTATGAGCTACTAATTCTTTGTGATTACCATTTCCAACAATACGACCGCTATCCAAAACCAGAATTCGATCTGCTCGTAAAATTGAAGAAATTTTTTCAGCAATCACTACTGTAGTAGTCTTAGTTAAATCTCTATCCAAAGCTTCTTGAACTAATTTTTCTGATTTAGCATCCAAAGCTGATGTAGCATCATCCAAAATTAAAATCTTCGGCTGTGCAATAACACCACGGGTAATCGATAGTCTTTGTTTTTGACCACCGGAGAAGTTAGAAGAACGTTCTTCAACTGGTGCATCATAAGTTAAAGGTAACCGTTCAATAAATTCAGAAGCTTGAGCAACGTTGGCTGCCCACTGCATTTGAATTGGTGTAGCGTCTTCTTTAACTTGACGCAAGTTGGCTGAAATAGTTCCTGAAAACAATGTCGAACGCTGTAAAACATAAGCAACTGTTTTACGTAAAGATTTTTCAGAAAGTTGACGCACATCAACTCCACCAACTTTGATCGTACCGGAATCAGGATCATATAAACGGGCAATTAATTGAGCCAATGTCGTCTTACCAGATCCAGTTGCACCAACGATACCAATCATTTCACCAGCATTAACTTTGAAACTAACATCCCTCAATGTTGGCGCATCATCGCCAGGATAAGTAAAGGTCACATGATCAAACTCAATATCACCTTCAACTGGATCAGAATTACCCTCAACGTATGACATACTAGGATCAGTTTTCATGACTTCACCGATACGTCCTAGAGAAATATTAGCTCTAGAAGCCGCAATCATTAAGAAACCACCATTGATGACTGCAAATAGGATTTGCATTAAATAAGAAATAAAACTAGTAATCGCAGCTAAATAAGTAGGATGAATTGTTATATTTTGTCCAACTAGATAAACCGCCAAAACTACGGCAATATTAGCTGTTAAGAAGAATGCTGGCATCAAAATGGCAAAAGTATAACCGATTTTAGCTGTAACTTTCGTCAGACTATCCGAAGCAGCTGAAAACTTTTTAATTTCATGCGGTTCCTGCACAAATGACTTAACAACACGAATACCCATCAAATTCTCACGAGCTACCGTATTAACATTTTCAATATCTTGTTGTGTTTTCGCAAAATAGCCACTCATTTTTTTATACGTGTATAAACTAACTGCTATGACAATAATCATCATACCAATCAAGACCCACCACTGTTGTGGCATTGTGATCATGGCTAAAATGAAGGCTCCGACAAACAGCAACGGAATCCGACTCACTTGTTGAAAAGTCGCCATGACAATTTGCTGAATCTGATTAATATCATTTGTCATTCTAACAACTAAGTTTGACGCCGAAAACTTTTCCACATCTGCATAAGCGAAGGACTGCACTTTATCGTACAAATCTGAACGTAAATCAGTCGCTACACCCAATGCAACATGAGCCGAATAAATCGTATTGACAACCCCAGCAATAATTCCGATTATCGCTAAAATAATCAAAATTATTCCCTGTTGAAAAATAGTATCCTTATCGCCCTTCAAAATTGCATTCATAATTACTTGCAACAATCGTGGTTGCCAAAGTGTCGCAAACACTAAGGCTATGACTGAGATAAGCGCAATGTAAACATCTTTTCGATAACGCCTGATATATGGCATTAATACTTTCATTAAATTCCCCCCTTTTATTTAGTTCCAATCCAGTAAAAAAAAACAAGACACTTAGTAGCAATAGCTACCTAGCATCTTGTCCAGCCTCAAAAACAGACCCTCCGATGATTCTTCAGTTGAATTAAAACGTTAGTAGCTAATATTACAATGAATAAATATTAAATTCAAGCATCTTCCTTAATAATATAAAAAATGCCTAACAATTACCAAAATTTTAATCAGTAATTGTTAGGCATCATTAATAATATTTTTTCTATCTAAAACATTTTAATAAATTCAGAAATCAAATTGGATTTCTCTTTATAATCTCTAGTCAACAAATGAGCATGAACATGATTCACAATATCAGTTTTGACAATTCGTAACTTTTGATTCTTTATTTCATTTTCTACCATTGTTAATGGTAAATAACTAAATCCTAATTCATTAACCACCGCCGCCTTGATAGCCGCAATACCATCTAGGCTAGTAGTTCTAAATTGACGTTGATGTTGTTGCCAAACAGCGGTCTCAAATTGATTGCGATAACTACACTCTGGTTCATTGATGATAAATTGAGTATTTCTATCATTGAGCAATTTTTGAAATGAAACTTTACTATCAGTTGGTACCACTAAAACCATTTCTTGTTCGCCTAAATCATGATCAATCAGTTTCTTACTTGGACGACTAGGCCACATCATGAAAGCCACATCCACTTCACCACGCAACAATGTTTCTTCATTATGTAAACAAGTCGCATTTTGCAATTCAATTTGAACCTGAGGATATTTCTGTTTAAACCTCTTCAACATCGGTGCCACCATAGAAATAGTTAATGATTCTGGTGCCGCAATTTTTAGAATCCCTGTCTGTTCTACTTCTTGATTCCAAGTCTTGATTTCAGAAAAATTCTCTAATGTCTTCGTCACCAATGGTAGAAGTTCTATTCCAGTTTGCGTGATTATGACCTGTCGCTTTTGGTATTCGAATAATTTAGTTCCTAATTCTGCTTCTAAATTTTTGATCTGCATTGAAATATTCGACTGAGTATAACCTAATAATTCAGCTGCCTTTGAAAAATTGCGTGTCTCCGAGATCATTTTAAAAGTGGTTAACTCACGTATATCCATAATTTTGTCCTAACTATCAGTTATTTTGATAACATCTATTCTTAATATCAATTATACATATTAAGAATCTCATATTACAATTGAACCATCATTAAGAAATGAGGCTTTCCATGCAAATAATTCCTTATCAAAATAATCCTAAGAATCAAGCTCAGTTAGTCGATTTAATTAATTATTGTCAAAACATCGAAGCCAAGTTAGATATCAAAATGGCTGAACAGGACGATATTTTTCAAATTCCAACCTACTATCAAAAAAATGGCGGTAATTTTTGGATTGCTTTAGACAATAATCAAATTGTAGGTTCCATTGCTTTTTTGCCCTTAGACAATAAAACTGCAGTCCTAAAAAAATTCTTCACTTATCCACAATATCGTGGTCAACCTCACCATTTAGGTGCCCAACTTTATCAAACTTTATTGACCCATGCCAAACTAAAGTCATTCCAACGTATTGTTTTGGATACACCAGAAAAAGAAGAACGTTCACACTATTTTTATGAAAAAAAAGGCTTTCAACAAGTCACTTTAGAAAATTTTCACACTGACTATCCTTATCCTGACCGTGATTCCAGACTATATGTTCTAACTATTTAACCAAGTTTTGAACGTCATCAACTAATTTTTGAGACATTTCTAAACTCTGATGTATATCATTCACTACTTTAGAATATCCCTCTAATAGTTCCTTTGACTTAGGGTGATTGGGATAGGTTTGGTAGGCCAACTGTAAATCTAAAATTTTAGATATTTGAAAAGTTAGTTTTTACAATTTCGAAAATTTCAATAACAAGTTAGCCACTTGGACAAAATAAATTGAATCCAAGT
>NZ_AZES01000153.1:0-468 GCF_001434985.1 Companilactobacillus paralimentarius DSM 13238 = JCM 10415
CTAATAGATCGAGGACTTAACCGAGTAAGAGTTTACAGCAGTTTGAAGTGTTTCAACTTTAATTCATAATCTTAATATCTAGTTTTGAAGGTACGAGTTACCAAATAGTGTAGTGACGATAGCGAGAAGGATACACCTGTTCCCATGCCGAACACAGAAGTTAAGCTTCTCCACGTCGAAAGTAGTTGGTGGGAAACTACCCGCGAGGATAGGTAGTTGCTACGCTGTTTCATGATGGAGGATTAGCTCAGCTGGGAGAGCATCTGCCTTACAAGCAGGAGGTCACAGGTTCGATCCCTGTATCCTCCATTCATCATGAGCCGTTAGCTCAGTTGGTAGAGCATCTGACTTTTAATCAGAGGGTCGACAGTTCGAACCTGTCACGGCTCATTTGCAACATATATACACACCATGCGGGTGTGGCGGAATTGGCAGACGCGCTAGATTTAGGTTCTAGTGTCCAGTGGA
>NZ_AZES01000153.1:478-857 GCF_001434985.1 Companilactobacillus paralimentarius DSM 13238 = JCM 10415
CAATATTGTTGTTGCAATATTGGGAAACATTTAGTATTATATGAAAGTAACGTTTTATGCCGACTTAGCTCAGCTGGCAGAGCATCTGTCTTGTAAACAGGGGGTCGGAGGTTCGAATCCTCTAGTCGGCATAATGCGGAAGTAGTTCAGTGGTAGAACATCACCTTGCCATGGTGGGGGTCGCGGGTTCGAATCCCGTCTTCCGCTTTCATTATAGTAACGCCGGGGTGGCGGAACTGGCAGACGCACAGGACTTAAAATCCTGCGGTAAGTGATTACCGTACCGGTTCGATTCCGGTCCTCGGCACTATAATGAATATGCACCTATAGCGCAATTGGATAGAGTGTCTGACTACGAATCAGAAGGTTGTAGGTTCGA
>NZ_AZES01000153.1:1728-2872 GCF_001434985.1 Companilactobacillus paralimentarius DSM 13238 = JCM 10415
GATGCGTAAGCATCATTAGTTTAATAGTTTTATGTTTTAAGCAATGGAGGATTACCCAAGTCCGGCTTAAGGGAACGGTCTTGAAAACCGTCAGGTCGCGAAAGCGGCGCGTGGGTTCGAATCCCACATCCTCCTTAGTGGGTAGCATATGATTCATTTTTTATTATCGCGGGATGGAGCAGTCTGGTAGCTCGTCGGGCTCATAACCCGAAGGTCGTAGGTTCAAATCCTGCTCCCGCAATTTGTTTCAAATAATTAATTCTTGGTTCGTTGGTCTAGTTGGTTAGGACGCCTGCCTGTCACGCAGGAGATCGCGAGTTCGATTCTCGCACGGACCGTTTAATGGCTCGGTAGCTCAGTTGGTAGAGCAATGCATTGAAGCTGCATGTGTCGGCGGTTCGATTCCGTCCCGCGCCATTTTGGAGGGGTAGCGAAGTCTGGCTAAACGCGGCGGACTGTAAATCCGCTCCTTCGGGTTCGGTGGTTCGAATCCACTCCCCTCCATATTAGGGATATAGTTTAAAGGTAGAACTACGGTCTCCAAAACCGTCGGTGTGGGTTCAATTCCTACTATCCCTGTTTCTACCTTTTGATCATGGCGGTATTGGTGAAGTGGTTAACACATCGGTTTGTGGTACCGACACACGTGAGTTCGATTCTCACATACCGCCTATTTTTATTGGGTTATAGCCAAGCGGTAAGGCAATGGACTTTGACTCCATCATGCGCTGGTTCGAATCCAGCTAACCCAATTGCTTTGGAAATTGAATATGGCGGTATAGCCAAGTGGTAAGGCAGAGGTCTGCAAAACCTTCATCACCGGTTCAAATCCGGTTACCGCCTTTGGTTATGCTTAAATAATCAGGCATGTTATAACATGCCGGTGTGGCGGAATTGGCAGACGCGCAGGATTCAAAATCCTGTTCCCAGTAGGGAGTATCGGTTCGACCCCGATCACCGGTATTAAGCGATTAATATCAGTTAACTCTAATCATCGAATTAAAGATGATTAGAGTTTTTTTGTATAATAGAAAAATAAGTATTAACAATACTAAGTAAAAGCATTGCAAATAGCTAAATAAGATGTTTTAATGGCTGTTCGTCAAATCAAGTTGATGGCGGTTCAAGTTAACAGTTAGACCAT
>NZ_AZES01000154.1 GCF_001434985.1 Companilactobacillus paralimentarius DSM 13238 = JCM 10415
TAGAGATTAAAAAACTGGTATTGATTATTCATCAATACCAGAAAGTATAGAACCAATAAAAACAGGTTGTCAATTGACAACCTGTTTTTATTTACGATTTTTTTCTTGTTTGATTAATTTCATATATTTAGGAATGGCCAACATTCTTCCAAATCTTGTTGGTTCAGTGATTAGACGGTAGAACCATTCTAGACTGAGTTTTTGGAATACTTTAGGGGCACGCTTCTTAGTACCAGAGAAAACATCAAAACTGCCACCGACACCAATCCAAATAGCATCTGCCTTTTGACGATACTTTTCGATGAAGTATTCTTGCTTAGGGTATCCCAACGCTACCAAAATAATATTAGGCTTCTTTTCTGCAATTTCGTCAACAATTGGGGCATCATCTTTAAAATAGCCGTCATGATAGCCAACTAGATCAACTTGAGGATAATCTTTTTCAATTTTGTCAGCAGTAGCTTTGATTACTTCTGGTTTAGCACCTAACAAGTAAACTTTTAATTGTTTGCGGTCTGCTGCTTCAATTAAATATTTTAATGTATCAAAACCGGTAATTCGTTCATGTAGAGGAGTGCCTAGGCTTTTAGCTCCCTTGATAATACCGATTCCATCAGGAATTACATAGTCAGCGTTATTAATGATTTTTAAAAATTTGCTGTCTTTTCTAGCTGAAAGGACAATTTCAGGATTAGCTGTTACGATAAACTTGTTTGCTTTAGTATCTAAATCGTAGTCTAAATATTTGTGAAATTGTTTTTCGGTAAAATCATCAAATTCTGTACCTAAAATATCTACTCTATTTTTGTGCATAGCATTCTCCTTTAATGTATTATTATACACGAGAAAGATTAATTTGAGAGGTGTCAAAATGCGTGTTTTACATATCAATGCCGGTAATGAGGACGGCGGAGCTCGTACATATATAGTTAGTTTAATGAAAGGTCAAAAAATAATAGGTGAAGAAAGTGCTTTATTGACTTTCCAAGAAGGTCCTGTTTCTAAAATGGCACGTGAAAATGGTTTGAATGTTGCGGTCATGCCACAGAAACAACGTTTTGACCTTTCTATTTTGAAACCACTAGCAAAATATATCAATAATAATGATTTTGATATTGTGCATACGCATGGACCACGCGCCAATTACATTTTTTCTTTAATTCGTAATAAGGTTCATGCTAAATGGGTAATTACAGTCCATTCTGACCCTCGTATTGACTTTTCTGGTGTAAGAGGTCAAGTTATGCTCAGATTAAATCTGCATGCCTTAAAACGTGCTGATTTGTTATTTTACGTAAATCCTGATTTGGAAGAATACTTTGAATCTTTGAAAATAGATTCTAAAAAAACTTTTGAAGTGTTCAACGCTGTTGATTTTTCTAACGCTAATCCTAAATTTAATCGTCATTCAACATTCAATATTTTGGAAGTTGCACGATTGGTTGAAGTTAAAAACCATCGACTTTTGTTGAATGCCTTAAGTAAGGTTAAATTTAATTACCGTTTGACTTTAGTGGGTGATGGACCATTAATGGAAGAACTTCGAAAGTTAACTGTTGATTTGGGAATCGCTGAAAAAGTTGACTTTGTTGGGTTCAAAGAAAATACTGGTGATTTCTATCAGGATTGCGATGTATCAATTTTGACATCTAAATCAGAAAGTATGCCAGCTGTTTACCTGGAATCGGCTGCTAATGGAAAACCAGTTATTGCAACAAATGTTGGTGCTACGGATAAAGTTATTAATAATGAAAATGGCTGGTTAGTGGAATCAGATAATGAACAACAATTGATCGAAGCACTTAACGATGCTCATTCTTATTGGAAAGATGGCAATTTAAGTCAAAAAGG
This sequence comes from Companilactobacillus paralimentarius DSM 13238 = JCM 10415, assembly GCF_001434985.1. Classification (GTDB taxonomy): domain Bacteria; phylum Bacillota; class Bacilli; order Lactobacillales; family Lactobacillaceae; genus Companilactobacillus; species Companilactobacillus paralimentarius. Next base: position 1,852 of record NZ_AZES01000154.1, read on the forward strand.
GATGGCATTGTATCAAGAAGTAAGAGATAACTACTCGATTGAGAAATTAGCTGAGAAAGTAAATGATGGGTATGAAGCGACTTTGAAGGCTAATTAGAGTAAAATAAGACCGTGATATCAAATAAATAAGGGAGTAATCATGACTCAATTTCAAGATGAAGATTTAACATTGCATACTGATTATTATGAATTAAATATGATGTATACATACTGGAAGAAAGGTTTGCACAATCGTCGTGCGGTTTTTGAAGTTTACTTCAGAAGTTTACCCTTCGACAATGGCTTTGCAGTATTTGCAGGTCTGGAACATGTTGTAGATTACTTGAAGAATCTCAACTTTTCTGATTCAGATATTGAATACTTACGTGAATATGGGGAATATGACGAAGAATTTTTACGCTGGTTGAAGGACATGCAATTCAGTTGTACAGTTCGCTCAGCTCTAGAAGGAGACCTGGTTTTCAATGAGGAACCAATTCTTCAAGTGGAAGGTCCATTGGCTCAATGTCAGTTGATTGAAACAGCTATTTTAAATATGGTTAATTTTCAGACATTGATTGCTACTAAAGCAGCTCGTATCAAGACTGTCTGTGGTGATGATCCAGTTATGGAATTTGGTTCGCGTCGTGCTCAAGAAGTTGACGCAGCTATTTGGGGAACACGTGCAGCTTATATTGCTGGCTTTGATGCTACAAGTAATGTTCTAGCTGGTAAGTTGTTTGGTATTCCTATTTCAGGAACTCATGCTCATGCCTTGGTTCAAACATATCGTAATGAATATGATGCTTTTAAAGCTTATGCCACAACTCATAAGGATTGTGTTTTCTTAGTTGATACTTATGATACTTTGAAGAGTGGAGTACCAAGTGCTATCAAGGTAGCTAAGGAAATGGGTGACAAGATCAACTTTTTAGGTGTCAGAATCGATTCTGGTGATATGGCTTACATCTCTAAGCGTGTTAGAAAGCAACTTGATGAAGCTGGGTTCCCCAATGCTAAGATCTATGCATCAAATGATTTGGATGAAAAGACTGTACTTAATTTGAAGATGCAAGATGCTAAGATCGATGTTTGGGGTATTGGTACAAAAGTTATTACAGCTTTTGATCAACCAGCTTTGGGTGCTGTTTATAAGCTAGTAAGCATTGAGGATAATCGTGGTAACATGATGGATACCTTGAAACTATCAAGTAATGCAGCTAAGATTTCAACTCCTGGTAAGAAACAAGTTTGGCGTATTACTAACAATCGTAAGAACGATAAATCCGAAGGTGACTATGTAACATTCTGGAATGAAGATCCTAGAGAACATAGTTCACTTTATATGTTCCATCCACAATACACTTATATCAATAAGACTGTTGAGGACTTCCAAGCTAAGCCATTGTTACATGATATTTTTGTTGATGGTAAATTAGTTTATGATCTACCAAATGTCAAAGATATTAAGAAGTATTGCATGTCCAACTTGGATTCACTTTGGGATGAGTATAAACGTATCTTGAATCCACAAGTTTATCCAGTTGATTTATCTTCAAAGTTATACAGTCATAAGATGAAATATATCGAAAAGATTCGTAATGACGTAAACAATATTAGATTAGGTGACTAAAAAATGAGACCATTGCAAAAAGAAATTATTGAATTTGAACATACAAAACCTGAAATTGATCCTGAAACAGAAATAAGACGTTCGGTTGATTTCTTGAAGAATTATGTAAAAGAACGTAGTTTTTTGAAGACGTTAGTTCTTGGTATTTCTGGAGGGCAAGATTCAACTCTAGCTGGTAAATTATCAGAAATAGCTATGACTGAACTTCGTAAGGAAACAGGCGATAACAGTTATCAATTTATTGCTGTACGCCTACCTTATGGAGAACAAGCCGATGAATCGGATGCCATGCAAGCAATTGAATGGATGAAAGCCGACAAAGTCGTGCGAGTTAATATTAAGGATAGCGTTGACGCAATGGTTAAGGCGGTTGAAGCCAATGATTTAAATGTTTCGGACTTTAATAAGGGTAATATCAAAGCCAGAACTAGAATGATTGCTCAGTATGCGATTGCCGGTGATAATAAGGGAGTTGTTGTTGGAACAGATCATGCTGCCGAGAATATTACTGGATTTTATACTAAGTATGGTGATGGAGCTGCTGATGTCACACCATTGTTCCGTTTGGACAAACGTCAAGGTAAGTCTTTACTAGAGAAACTTGATGCACCAAAGAATCTTTATGAAAAGGTACCAACGGCTGATCTTGAGGAAGATCGTCCTAGTTTACCAGATGAGAAGGCTTTAGGAGTATCTTATAAAGATATTGACGATTATCTTGAGGGTAAGGAAATTGATCCTAAGAGCGCTGAAATTATTGAGAATTGGTACAAGAAGACGGCCCATAAGCGCCGTTTACCATATACAGTTTTTGATTAATTATAGTAATAATAAGACGAATTAAATTTGAGGGCATTCAATTCTTTGAATGCCTTTTCTTGTAAGCAATTCTATGTGTTAGAATTAAGATGTATTATATGTATATTTTACGAAGAGGTGTTTAACAGTGAACAATAATTTAGTTTCCCTTATGAAACCATCTGTTGTTGCAATTAAGCAACAGGAGATTTTTAAATTCAATGCGCGCGCCAAAAGTATTCCGGGTGCGGTTAATATGACTGTTGGAGAACCTAATTTTCATACCCCAGAGCATATTAAGCAAGCTGCCATCAAGGCTATTAATGATAATGAAACTCATTACACAGTCCCTGAAGGTAATCATGAACTTTTGAACGCTGTTTCTAAGTATTTGCATGATAAATATGGTTTAAATTATGATCCTAAAACCCAAATCGTGGCTACAACAGGTGTAACTGAAGGTGTCTTTTCGGCCTTCAATGCAATTTTGCAACCAGGTGATGAAGTTTTGATACCATCGCCAGCCTTCACTATTTATGGACCTGACGCTAATTTTAATGGTGCTTCACCAGTTTATATCGATACATCAGAGACTGATTTTAAGGTAACGCCTGAGGTATTGAGTGAAGTTCTGAGAACTAATCCACGTATTAAAATTTTTCTATTCAACTATCCAAGTAATCCTACAGGTGTTAGTTATACTGAGGATGAATTGGTTGCTTTGGCTGAAGTTATTAAAAAACATAATATTTTTGTAATAAGTGACGAAATTTATAGTGAATTGACTTATAATTTTAAACATATTTCATTTGGAAATATTCTTCCTGAACAAACAATTTTATTGAATGGTTTATCTAAATCTCATGCCATGACTGGTTGGCGTTTTGGTGTTGTTTGTGGTCCGGCTGAAGTTGTTTCTCAAATTAACAAGATTCATGAGTTAGCAACAACTTCAATCACCTCAATTACTCAATTTGCAGCCTTAGAGGCTTATAAGAATGGTTATGAAGATCCATTCCCAATGCGTGAAGAGTATCAAGCAAGACGTGATAGACTATTAGCTGGCTTGAATAAGCTTGGCTTTGAATGTCCTACACCAGATGGTGCCTTTTATCTATTTGCCAAGATACCTGAACAATATGTTCAAGATGATGTGAAGTTTGCAAATGACTTACTTGATAAAGAACATTTGGCTATTTTACCAGGTAGTTTCTTTGGAATTGGTGGGGAGAATCATTTGAGATTTAGCTATGCTACAAGCATGGAGGATATTGACCAGTGTTTATCCAAGTTAGAAGATTTTTTAACTTGGGAAAAAAACGATAGTTTAGAGGAAAAGTATGTTAAGCAAGTTTAAAAGTATTATTAGCAAATTAGTGCTTATTTGCGTGGGGATCTTTACTACTGTAGTTTTTGTACAGATGGGTGGATTTTTTACACTAAATTATTTAAAACCAGAACCAGTACTAGCAATACTGGTTTTTCTTTGTGCAATTATTTTCGTTGCTGGAGTAGGTTATCTGCTGTATCGAATTCGTGATGACGATAAGAATTTAAACAGATTGGTTTTACTTAGCATGTTAGCTATTTTCTTTGTGGTAGCGATAATTTGGTTAAAAGTAGTTCCCAAGACGCAGATCAGCGATTTCGGAGAGTTTTGGAATACGGCTCCTAGAGCTTTAGCCGGAGGTAAAATTTTTAGTTATGATAACGATTATTTTGCCAAGTGGGCTTATCAAACAGGCTTCTTAGTCTACGTTATGACGGTTGTTAAAATTTTTGGTCAGCATGTTATTGCTATCCAATTGTTGAATGTGATTTACCAAGTATTAATTTTGTATCTTGCCTATTTAATTTCAATGCAGATTTTTAATAAAGTTAAGATGGCACGTTTAACGGTCTTTCTACTGATGATTGATCTAGACTGGTTTGCCTTAAATAGTCAATCTGATAATCAATATATCGGAATGCTTTTGTTCATGTTGACATTTTACTTGATTATGCAAAACAAATATTGGACTTATGCTTTAGCGGGAGTAACTTTAGCTATTGGTAGTATTGTTCGTCCAATTGGACCAGTAATTATTGCGGGTATCTTGGTTTATGGTTTGCTATATATGTTTATTGCTAACGATAAGTTCTCTTGGATAGGACTTGGAAAAATAGTAATGACATTGCTTATTTATCAAGTTATATTTTCTGGAGCTAGCTTGGCAATTAAGAGCTCTGGTTTGAATTCTTACGGATTAACTAATCGTGATTCAGAGTGGAAGTTTGTAGTTGGATTAGACGCCTATTCAGGTGGATCATATGATCAAAAAATGGTAGATCGTTTTGACTTACAAGAGAGTCGGGCCAAAATGAGTGCTAAAGAGCATAAAATCATTCATGAGAATATTAGTAATCTTAATGCTTCCCACGGTTGGTTACGCTTGTTTTGGGCCAAGAATCGTACACTTTGGGCAGGACGCTCTATGGCAATTGATTTCACAGAATTTGGCAAAATCCATTCGTTAAAGATGGATAATTTAGTGAAGCTACTAGGATATATGGGAAGTATCATGCTGATTATCTTTTCTTGGATCGGCTCGCTGAGTCTGTTTAAGCAAAAGATTGATAATAAAGTTTTTTTGATTTTATTACCATTGATGGCCTACGCCGTTGTACAATTATTAATTGAAGTTCAGGGTAGATATCGACTTGAATTCTTGCCAGTGATTGCTATCTTGGCTGGAGTTGGTTTGTATAACTGCTTTGATTGGATCAAATCGAGACAGGAGAAGAATTAGATGTCTGATGTATTTAAATTGAGTATCGTTGTCCCATGTTATAACGAAGAAGAAGTTTTGCATGAGACCACTAAGGAATTGACTGCTATTCTTCAAGGCTTAGTGACTGGCGATAAAATTTCTAAAGATAGTAAAATTGTTTTCGTTGATGATGGTAGTAAAGATAAAACTTGGTCGTTGATTTCTGAATTTTCTAAGGAGTATCCATCTGTCTCAGGCGTTAAGTTGAGTCGTAATTTTGGACATCAGGGTGCGTTATTAGCAGGCGTAACGACTGCTTCAAAGGATTCTGATGCCGTTATAACGATCGATGCTGATTTACAAGATGATGTTAATGCTATTCCTAAGATGGTTGATGAGTATTTGAATGGTGCTGAAGTCGTCTATGGGGTAAGAAATAATCGTGATACAGATACGGCCTTTAAGAGAAGTACAGCTGAAATGTTTTATCGCTTCATGGGCTTCTTAGGTGTCAATTTGGTTCCAGATTCTGCTGATTATCGTTTGATGAGTCAACGTGCCTGTCAGGTTCTGTTAAGTTATCGAGAACGAAATTTGTTTTTACGTGGAATAGTTCCACTAGTTGGATTCAAATCGGCTAAAGTTTATTATGCTCGTAAAGAACGATTTGCTGGTGAGTCTAAGTATCCGTTAAAGAAAATGATTAAGTTTGCTATGGATGGAATTACTTCATTTTCAATTGTTCCTATTAAGATGATTATGGGATTAGGATTCTTCATTGTTTTGATCAGTATTGTACTGTTGATTTACAGTTTAATTCAAAAAATCAACGGTAATGTGGTCAATGGTTGGTCATCGCTAATGATATCTATTTGGGCACTTGGTGGTGTACAATTAATTAGTATTAGTGTGATCGGTGAATATGTTGGTAAAATCTTTAGTGAAGTTAAGCAAAGACCAAGATTTACCATTGAAAGAGATATTTATACTGAAAAAACACAAGAAGAAAATAAGAGGTAACGCTTATGAATGCTGCACAAAAAAGAGCCATGCAATATGGTAATTTGATTAACAATACTGTTAATACGATTCAAGAAGAACAAGATAAGTTGAATCCAGAGTTTGAAAAAATTCGTGGGGCATTGGATCGTAGTAAAGTTGATCAATTAGATAGTGTTGAATACACTAGAATTCAAAAGAATTTTACTGATGGTACAAAGAAATATCAAGAAACTTTAGCCAAATTGGAAAAAGGTAAAGCTCCTGCAAGATTAATGGGAACACATATTACCTTGGTTTCAGCTTTTAGAAAGTATGTTGAAGCTTGTGCTGAGATGACTGAAAGTATCGGTGATGATAAGAACATTGATCGTCATAAGTTTGATGAATCAGAAAAAGGTCAAGATGAAGCTATGGATAAATTCTCAAAACTAATTCAAAAGTTAACTAACTTGGCTTAACATGAATAATTCAGATTTAAATGAGTTAGTAAAAAAGGTTTCCCAGGAATATTTTGGGAAACCTTTTATTCATCAAGCATATTTTAACGTCCGTCTCAAAACAACGGGTGGACGTTTTCACCTGAAAGATCGAAACATCGATATTAATCCTAAGATCTATCAGCAATTTGGTTACGACACTTTGGTTGGTGTTATTAAGCATGAGCTGTGTCACTATCATCTTTATAATGATGGATTGCCAGCCCAGCATCGTGATCATAGTTTCAAAATTCTTTTAAAACAAGTCGGTGGCTTGAGATATTCACCTATTCAAAGCCAAACAAAGAAGACTTATCATCTTTATCAGTGCGTTAAATGTCAGACACAATACGTCCGTGTTAGAAGAATCGATACTAAGAGGTTTGTTTGTGGTAAATGCCATGGGAGACTTGAGTATTTAAGAGATATTAAATAATAATCTTGATAATTTTTTTGATTATATGTATAATATTCTCTGTTGCATGCGGGTATGGCGGAATTGGCAGACGCGCAAGACTAAGGATCTTGTGGAGAATTATCTCCGTGGAAGTTCGAATCTTCTTACCCGCACTACTAAAGTAGTTGGACGATTGTCTGGCTGCTTTTTTTGTTTCTTCGGTGCAAAAAGTGTGCAAAAAAATATCTGACCAGATAATTAAAATGGTCAGATATTTTTTATTTGGTTTGAAAATTGTCTAAAATTTGACGAACTTCATCAGTTGATTTGGCGTTCATCATTTTATTGCGTAAATCAGTAGCTCCTAATTCTGGACGAGCATAAATCTTAAAGAAACGTTTCAATGATGGAAAACGTGGTACATCGTAATGTTGAGAAAAATCATCAAAAAGATTTAACTGTAAACGAAGAAGATCTAGTAATTCGTCTAAAGAATGATCTTGTGGTTCTTTTTCAAAGGCAAACGGATTAGCAAAAACTCCACGACCAATCATAATACCATCGAGGCCAGGATGTTTTTTGGCCAAATCGACACCCGCTTGAAAATCAGGAATATCACCATTGATTTGCAGTAACGTGTTAGGGGAAATTTCATCACGCATTTTTATCAAATCGTCAATAACTTCAAAATGAGCGGGAACCTTGCTCATTTCCATTTTCGTTCTTAAATGAACGGTTAGAAGTTCAACATGTTGCTCAAGTAGGTGGGGAATCCATTCCTTGTATTCTGCTAATTTACTGTAACCCAAACGAGTTTTGATACTAACAGCTAAATCGGAATTTTTGGCTGCAGCGACGATACCATCGATTTTTTCGGGATTACGAATTAAGAAGGTGCCACCATGATTCTTGATGACAGTTTTATCTGGACAGCCGGTATTAATGTCAATTGCTTTGAACCCTTTATCTCTTAGAGCCAGAGCACCACTTTCAAAATCTTCAGGAATATCGCCCCAAAGTTGGACTACGGGATAATTTTTTTCACGAGGATCGATATACAAACGACCATCAACTGGAAATTTAGTGGTAGGATCAGTAATTCCTTTGGCATAAATAAATTCACTAAAAAAGACATCTGGAGCGTAGGCATGGGCAATTACTTGTCTGAAGACAGTATTACTAACTGCTTCCATCGGTGCCATTGAGAAGAAAGGACGTTTTTCTTCTTTGGCTCGATTAGCTATTTGTGACCAAAATGTTTTCGTCACGATTGGTTCCTCCTTATTAAAATCACAATATACTTATGATACTAGTTTCTAATTTGAGACGCTAATATCTCAACTTGGATAATCTTAGCCTGTAGGCCAATTATTGTAAATAAAAAATTAATTCGACAAAATTTTACAAAATGAACATTGGAAAGCTTGTATTTTATGAGTTTTAATCGAAATTTATAATAAAAATTATTTAGAACTTAATATATTTATTTTTAACAAATGAATATATTTATCGATGAGGTGTTATAGTAATATTGATAAATATCAATATTAGATAGATGGGAGTGTTGTTCTTGTTTCTTGGATCTATTATTTATAATAAAAGACGAGAAATGAATTTGACGCAAATTGAGCTTGCCAACGATATTTGCACTCAAAACACTATTAGTAAAATTGAGAAACACAATATAGCACCAACAGTGAATATTTTAATTAAGATATGTCTCAAGTTAAATTTGTCATTGAATGATGTGTTCAGTGATTTTGCTGATAAGAACTCGGATAAAGGTGAGAGCATTTTAGATAAAATTGAAAAAGATGCTTTGATGGGTGAGTTAACAGATATCGATAACAAGTTGTCGGCTTTGCAAGGAAAGTTGAATAATAATGATATGAAACAATACGAGTTAATTACGGGTGTTGTTGATTATCAAAAGAATAATATCGACAATTCACTTTTCACTTTGGACAAAGTTTTACAATTGACTAAGTCAGCGGATAATGATGTTTATACATTGTTAGCATACTTGTTTAAAGGCCTGGGTTATTTGAGTCAAAATCATGTTGATCGAGCACAATATTATTTTCAAATGATCAGTGATGCATTGAATGAAAGTACCGATATTCAAAATGCCAATGAACTAGAAGTACTTTTTGTTTGCAAGACGCTTGCCAACTCTTATAATGCCATGAAACTTTATGAGAAAGCATATCAATTCAGCCGATGTGGATTGAATTATGCCCAGGAAAAACATATTTCTTATTTCCTTGATGAATTGAATTATGATGCAGCTACAGCTGTTAAAAATAGTGACAACAGTTCAGAAGAGTATGAAGATTATCTCAATCTTGCTTACTATTTGGCAAAGGCTAATCATAATGAGAGCTTATTAGCTACTATAAACCGTTAGAAATATTTTAACGGCTTATTTTTTTTGCAAATATTTTTTAGCAGAAATTGTACATATTTTTTTGTGAAATATGTTTAAACATATTATAATAAGCTTGGTCTAAGGAGACTAAGGAAGTATAAATTATGAGAAGAAAGTTGTTAGTGAGTGTTGTAGTTGCACTAATGAGCTTTGTTTTTTCAATTTTATCTGTCCAAAGTGTCAAGGCTGAATCTGTAACTAGTGGTAGTTATGTCGAAGTAGATACAAGTAAAGCCGAGCTTTACAATTCATTAGGCCGAAGACTTGATATTTATGAGCCAAAAAATAGCGATTGGTACCTTGGTAAAATAATTGAAATTTCTGGGAAGGATTTTTATCAAGTAGCTACAGATGAGTATTTAAGTGAAGAAGATAGCTATGTCTACCACAATAGACCGGAAATCGTTACTGTAACAGATGATTCTGATGTACCGGTTTATAATAGCAAATTAGTTGAGAGTACTAGCGTTGCATTAGCACCTGGAACATCTTGGTATTCTGACCGTGTTATTTACGCAGCTGGTGGAATGCCATTTGTTCGGGTGGCTACGGATGAATACATAGGAATGTGGTATGTTGTTCAACAAAAGTTTGTACAAAGAATTTAGTTTTTGAGAAAAAGGATGCCCATTTTTATTAATGGAACATCCTTTTTTTTATAAAAAAATCTTATATTTTAATAATGCCTTTAGACCAGTCTGGAATATCGCTTATATAAAAAAATTCATAAAGCTATATGTCATTAGAGGTAAATATTTGTTGAAAATTTTGCCGAATCCTTGTACTATTAAGTTGCCTATAAAATGCCGATAATAGATATAGGCAAATGTGTGAATTTAATATAGATTTATTTTATATACAAGAATCAATCTTATGTATGCTATTTTTATGCCAAAAAATAGCGGGGAAAATATTTTATTAGATATAGTGAGGAAAATATCATGAAGAAAACAATCGCCTTTTTTAGTATGTGCATTATTAGGAAGTAGTTTTGCTGCAGCAACTGCAACGACAGATGTTAACGCTGAATCTGTAACTAAGGGGAACTATGCTGAAGTTACACAAACTACTAATATGTATGATCAAAATGGTAATAAGACCGATACTTCCGTTCAAAAGAACAGTACATGGAAGGTAAATAAATTACAAAAGATCAATGGAAATGATTATTTCGAAAATTACAAGAACAAGTTAGCCACTTGTCCAAAAAATAAATACGAAATAT
>NZ_AZES01000026.1 GCF_001434985.1 Companilactobacillus paralimentarius DSM 13238 = JCM 10415
TTACCAATCGAATAAGAGAGTTGCAACCCTTTTTTACAAAAAAGTTGTATTTTTTCGTTTTTTTTCTGAAATCAGCGCCATTGCACTGTTTACCCAGCCATTTTTCTCCTTAGCAATGGTTTTATATCCAATCTTATCACGATAATCCGTCCAAAAATGCTTATGTAAAATGGGGCGTCCTACCTTTTCAGGATTCAAAGCTCTTGTAGATAAACTGATTTTTTGATTATATTCATCAATCCCCATTACTACTACTTGAACTTCATCGCCTATTTTATATCTTTCTTCTATATTAGAAACAAATCCATGTTTTAATTCTGAAATGTGAATTAGCCCTTGATGCGTGCTATCCAATTTAACGAACACACCGTAAGATTGAATTCCTGAAATGGTTCCAGTAAGTTTATCTCCTATTCTCATTAATTTTCCACCTTTTTAGATTCTAAATATGTAACAATGTATCTATAGATTATATAACAGAAAATGGTGACTAAGATTATGAATGATAAAATTTATGACATTTCAATCATTGGTGGTGGCCCTGCAGGTATGTTTGCTGCCTATTATGCACGATTACGTAATTTGAACGTATCTCTAATTGAAAGCTTACCTAAATTAGGTGGTCAACCTGAAACATTATATGCGCAAAAGCATATTTATGATGTGGCAGCCTTACCTAAGATATCAGGTACTGATCTCATTAAACAACTAACTACTCAGCTCAACACTTTGGATTGTGATAAGTATCTAAGTACTTCTGTTTCTTCTATAGATAGAAATGAAGACGATACTTGGACTATTAAGACCAATAAGGGAGAGATTACTTCAAAAGCAATCATCATTGCTATTGGTAATGGTGCTTTCGAACCACGTAAACTAACGTTTGAATATGATCAATCACTTGAAACAAACAATTTAAGTTACTTTGTTAATGACATTGAAGATTATATAGGAAAAGATGTCTTAGTCGCTGGTGGCGGCGACTCTGCTGTTGACTGGGCGATTGATCTTAGTAAGATTGCTAAGCATACATCCCTTATTCATAGAAGAAACAAATATCGTGCAATGGAATCAAGTGTTGAAAAGTTAAATACTTCTGCCGTTGAACAATTGAATCCTTTTATCATTAAAGAGGTTAACTACAATCCTGACAATCATCAAAAAATTGACGTAACTCTTAAAATGGTTAAATCAGATGAAATTAAAACTGTCACTGCTGATAAGCTCCTCGTTAACTATGGTTTTGTGTCTGATTCACGTGTCCTTCGTGATTGGAATATTGATCTACAGGGACCCTTTGTCAAAGTATCGCAAGAAATGGAAACTAATCTCCCCAATGTTTTTGCAATTGGCGATATTGTAACTTACCCAGGTAAACTACAATTGATCACAACAGCCTTTGCCGAAGGTCCTATTGCAGTAACCAAGGCTCTTCGTAATCTGTACCCTGATAGAAACTACTTTGAGCACAGTACTTCTATTTTTGAAAAATAACATTAAATTTAGAAAATATTAAAGCTAATTTTAAGTTATGCTAGTATAATGAAAACTAATTTGAATTCTGGAGTTGATTGATTGAGTTACGTAATGAGTCTGGTCGATTTCATTTTGCATATTGATAGTCATATGGTCAATATTGTAAATAATTTCGGCCTTTGGACATATTTAATCATGTTCCTTATCATTTTCATTGAAACCGGTGTGGTTATTTTACCTTTCCTTCCTGGTGATTCCCTGATTTTTGCAGCAATGGCTTTAGCAGCTAATCCAAAGTATGGATTATCAACTTGGTTGTTATTCATCATTTTCTTAGCTGCCGCGGTCTTGGGAGATTCGATGAACTATGAGATTGGTGAACATTTTGGACAGTTTGCGACGGAGAATAAATACCTTAGTAAGCTGATTAATAAAGAGCATCTGCATGATGCACATATCTTCTTTCAAAAACATGGTGGTAAAACCATTGCGATTGGAAGATTCATTCCACTAATTAGAACTTTTGTTCCTTTCGTTGCTGGGAGTGGAACCATGCACTATCGAACTTTCCTGAAGTTTAATTTTATTGGTGCCTTCTTGTGGGTCTTGGTTTGTTCTATTGCTGGACATCTATTCGGTAATATTCCCGCAGTTCAAGAACACTTCTCAATGATCATCCTTGGTATTATCTTGGTATCATTGATTCCTGTATTGATCACCGCACTTAAAAATCGCAGAAAAAAAAGAGCTTAAGACAAAACGTCTTAGGCTCTTTTTCTTGCTTCCCAAAAATTAAGTCCTTCAAAAAGGATAAAGAATAGTACAAAGCATTGCGTAAAGAATTCTTCCGGCAGGATATTGATAACAGGGTCACGTCCCGGATCGAATAACCAATCACTATTGCGAAACAAGACTTCATGAAAAATCACGAAAAATCCATCGAAATCAATCAACATTAACAAAGCCAGTATGATTCCCAGAATACCAATCCAGAGAAAAACCTTATTAAAATGAGCTCGTATCTTACCAAATTTAACCACTAGTAATCCTGAAATAATCCAGACACCAAAATTTAGCATAAAGAGTTTTTTACAATCTTCAAAATGCAGCCTACCTGCTGGTGAAGAGATAAAATTACTCAAATGAAAATTCCAATTAAATGGATTGATCAAGTAATTCATCATTTGAGCATAATTTTTATAAACTGTTCCGTAATCCATATTTACCAAAGAATCCAAATTGTAGAATCTAATATTGATAGCAAATAAAAAATAGCTGGCAAAAATTGTTACTGTAATTGCCGTTGTCAAAATGAAAAGCGCTAAAGCAGCCGTGTAAAAGCCATCCTTTTGCGTATTAGACATCCCACTTGTCCAAACTTTCTACTTCATGAGTAGGTTTGATCTCTTGTTTAGCAATATCCTCATGTGTACTTACACCTGTATAAACCAATAGAGTATCTACATTTGCGTTGATTCCACACTTAATATCAGTATTGTAATTGTCTCCTACCATCAAAGCTGTCTTAGGATCAAAATTTTTAGCTTTAGCAGCAAAATCCATAATGTCTCGTTCTGGTTTACCGATGTACTTAGCTTTTTGTTGAGTAGACGTTTCAACTAGTGAAATCACAGAACCAGCTCCAGGAACTAGTCCACGTTCATTAGGCAAGTTAGTATCTGCATTAGTTCCAATAAAGAATGCTCCACGCTTAATAGCCAAAGTAGCTAACTCAAACTTATGGTATGTAACATCATAATCCAATCCTACAATAACCACATCCGGATTAGTCTCATTCAACTTGATGCCAGTACCAAAGACTGCACTCTTTAAACCGTATTCTCCAACCACATAAGCTGAATGGTTCTTTACATCATCATCAAACATATTCTTAACGTAAGCTGCCGTAGCAAGTGATGGTGTTACCACTTGATCTGCCCTTGCAGAAATTTGGTGGTTATTAGTTAAATTATCTGCCACTTGTTGTGGTGTTTTAGTTGTATTATTTGTTAAAAAATAATAATCAATTCCCTTAGCGTTCAAATTATCGATAAACACTTTAGCTTCTGGAATCTTATCTTTTCCGCGATACATTGTTCCATCTAAATCAATTAAATATGTTTGATACTTCATTTATTCGTTTCACCTATTTTTCTAATTTTAAAAGTCTTTTTAGCCGTTGTTTTTCTTACTCGACGTTTAGAGACTTTATTTTTTTTCTTCTGACCATTAACGTTATTCTTCGAATTATTATTATTCGAATTATTAGAATGCTTCGTTTTATTATTACGAGTATGAAATTTATGATTAGACTTATTATTACGACGTCCATTTTTTAATGGTGCTTTCTTGACCTTTTCTAGTACAAAATAAGCACAGCCAAAATTACAGTACTCTAGTAAGTAATCTTCTAAATAGGAGATTCTGGTATCTAGAGTACTTTCTTTTCTTCCATCTTCATAAAAGCCTTTAAATCTTAATTGATCATAACCCCAGTCGCCGACAATATAATCGTATTTATCTAAGACATTGTTATATCTCTCTTCAATACGTTCTTTGCTAAAACCATCGTCGTGATCTTCAACGATTCTGTACTGGGTTTTATTAATCGTAATTAGGTTATCAGCCAGAACAATAACATCAGCTAATTTGGTTGTGGTATTATTCTCAACTTCCTGCAAACAATCACCTCAAATCGGATATTTTTTCCCTAAATATTCACCAAAAACATTTCTTAAAAACTTAGGATACATAATTTTGTTCTTACCTGCTACCTCTATAGAAGGAAAATACGGAACAAATAAGTAATGATCCAATAAAGCTAAAGTATACTCTTGATTCTTATTTAATTCTTGACCATTTATATATACATTACGTTTATCATCAATCTTAATGCCTCGATAAATGAGTTCGCCAAATATCTTACCACGAAATCCCATTCCCTTTTGTTGATGCGTCCGCAAATACAAACGATTCTTTTCCATTTCCATTACTAGGCGCCAAACATTATCACCTGTCATAGTTGTTCTCATTACATGGATTGCATGTGGCAAAATATCATGTAAATTTTTCTCAGTAATTATACCTTTAGGTAAATCCTTCAAAAATAAACCTGAGCTTAAAATGGCTACTTCAGCATCAGCATATTCTTGTACCGCTGTTAAAGCCTCTTGAATAATCGAATGGTCTGCATGATAATCACTGCTCAAAGTAACTGGCAAATTTGCAACTTGTCTTTGATTCAACAATTCTTCACCTTTATCATATTGTGCTTTAATCCAGGCAGCATCAGTGTCCAATACTTTCATGGATGAAGTTGGTGTAGTAAAGGCGTCCTTTTTAATTACATGTTTATCCTGATTCAACTCTAAATTAATAGTCCCTACATTTTGACCGTATTTACCAGCCGCTGCTAGCAAAACGCCATTGTCCATTTCTCCCTTAGGAAAAAGGTGATGGGTATGAGATCCGATAATCACATCAATTTCAGGATGCTTACTGGCAATCAATCGATCCATGGAAACTCCTAAATGCGATAAGAGAACAATCACATCACAGTCTTTCACATCCTGTAGAACTTTGGGCAACATATCTTGTATTAAACGAATATCCCAGTTTAATAATGGATAAGTCAAAATAAATGGCGCCGTCAAACCGATCACACCAATTTTTGTACGAGATTTAGTTGTAAAAATTTTCGATTGCACAGCAAAATCAGCCAATTTGCCAGTTTTCTCTTCATATAAGTTACCTAAAATAACTGGAAAATTAGCATGGTCGTACAAATGTTCCAATTCTTCATGACTATTACCCAACCCTTCATTATTACCAATTGTAGCCGCATCATAATGAAGTGGATTCATCCAAGCAATATTAGCTTGACCATTAGTTGCTTCACTTAAAGGATGAGCTCGATCCATTGCATCCCCGATATCAAATAAATAAAAATCATCGGCAGTACTATTTTGACGAGTCTGCTCAATAAAACGAGATACTCGAGGAAAGTTTTCGAAGTGAGAATGCAGATCATTAGTATGAACTATTTGAATTTTTTCCATGGTAACCTACTTTCTTTCCATCTTTGCTAACTCTTTTTTCTTCTTATCATACATTTCTAGGATCTCTTCCCCACGTAATGGTGAGCCCCAAGGTAAATCCTCAGATAATAGATCACGTTCAGGTGCATCAACTCCGACATTGATATTTTCTGGAATTGGTACAGAATAATGATGAATGTGTCCATGCAAATTAATTATTTTATCAACTTTTCCCAATAACATTGGATAATGCGTACAATAAAATTGATGGTGATCAAACTTCAACAATGAGCCGACATCTTCGAACTCATATTTAGACTTACCATCAGCCATTGTCACGTTATGTTTATCAATAAATTTGAAAAGTGAACGATAATCGTGGTTTCCTTTAATCAGGGTTATGTGACCGTTCAATTGACGTAATATATCATAAGTCTCTTGATCAGTTGGATAATCCTGTGGACGCATCGAAATATCACCCAGATGATAAACACGGTCATTATCATCGACACGTGCATTCCAAGCATCAATCATTGCCTGATTCATTTCGTCAACATTACCGAAATGTCTTGGCGCAAAGTTATTTGGTTCTAATAATTGATAATGATAAAAGTGTGTATCTGCTATAAAGTAATTCATTATTCAGCGTTATCATCCTTTGAAATTATTTTATTTGCTTTAAGGATTTCATTGAAGGCATCTTGAATCTTACCTTCTGGTTTCTTATATTCAACCCATTCTGTCAAATCCATCGGTGGAACTGTATAATTTTCGTTAACATAGTCTTCATAGACTTGCACAGCTGATGAGTGTGGGATATTAAGTTTTAAGATTCTAACTTCTTTGATCATTCCTAATTCAGCGGCCTTTTCAGCACGACCATTCATGACGATATTAGCAAGCTCATAATACTTAGTCCCATCATTACGAGTTATTTGTTCAATAATATCGAGTGTTTGCTTTTCATTATCCATTTGTTACTACCTCACATTTCACTACTTATTTTAGTATATAATATCTAAAAAGTTAGGGAGTTAATTATGATTTCAAAAAGTTTCAATCTTTTCAAAATATCATTGGCACTGCTACTTTTCTTCTTTGCTAGTGGATTTACCGTTATCGGTCACCGTGGTGATCCAATCAATGCCCCCGAAGAAACCTTTGAAAGTTTCGATAAAGCTTTTGCGGAAGGCGCTGATTACGTTGAACTAGATATTCATGTTTCTAAAGACAACGTCTTAGTTGTTTCACACGATCGAGACTTAGAACGTGTCACAGGAACTTCTGCTATTGTATCGCAACACAATTTTTCAGATCTGGCTTCACTAAAACAAAAAAATGGTGAATCAATTCATAGTTTGAATCAGGTCTTCGAACACTACAAGAATAACCCTAAGGCTAAATTCCTCATTGAAACAAAGAAAACCAAAAAAGGTAATCCTCAAAATATGGAAGCCCTACTCAAACAAGTTATCGATCAATATGGTATGCAAGACCGCGTTATGTTCCATTCATTTTCCACTAAGAGTTTGGAAAACGAAGCTCAATTAATGCCGAACATCCCTCGTATCTTTATTGCCGGAACAATCAAGCGTGTCAATTTTGACATTTTACAGTATGTCACCGGCGTTAATCTATCTTCCACTATCGTTACTCCTGAAATAATCAATACAATGCACTACATGGGCAAAAGTGTTTATGTTTGGGATGAAATGAATGAAAGTCCTAAAAAATGGAATACTTTGATCAATATGCCAATTGATGGTGTCGTCACTAATTATCCTGCAACTGGTAATGAGTATCGGGAATTAAAGGATAAATCTAAGAGCCAGGTTATCAATCAAAATGTTTATTACATGAGCTCCAAAGAAGAACCTGTTTACGAAAATCCCTATCGTTTGATCAAGACTAAGAAAGTGGTTGAGCCGTTAGGTGGTTATCACATTACTAATATCATTAAATCTAATGGTCAAAAGTACGTTCAAATAGGCGAAAATGAGTTTGCAAACGCCACCGGTTTTAACTCCGAATACGTTTTAAAAGATTTACGTCAATATTTCGGTGCTAAAGTTATTTATCGCCAACAACAGCCTAATAATTTTCTCTATAGCGAACCAGATGACCAGAGCCCAGTTTCTAATCGTATTGAAGCCAACAAACCTGAGAAAATTATTACTATCCAACGCACCGGTTCACAGACTTGGTTGAAATTGAAAAATGGCTGGATCAATGCAAAAAATGTTTTAATTCAATTAAATCCTGACAATTACTTAGGCAACGATAGCGAGCAAAGTTACTACGACTTGCCTCAAGGGCAAAGATTGAAAAACATCGACTTGTTAGAAAATATTTCTTTAGCTAAACCAACAACCGACCAAAAGGTTAAAAACGCTGATTTACTAAGTGATTTCAATAATTTATTTATTAATTTCTCTTTAAATAATGACAACGATTCCATAAAGAAAATTTAGGTAAATTAGCCATTAATCCAAACCTTTGGTAAAATATATAAAACTTCATGTGGAGGTCAAAGATACATGTCTATAGATTGGGAAAAAGAAGTTTCACATCGTTCAGATGAATTAATCAACGATCTTTCTGAATTAGTAAGTATTGATAGTTCAAGAGATATCGAACATAAAACTAGTGATTTTCCATTAGGACCCGGACCAGCCAAAGCTCTTCAAACATTTTTACATTTTGCAGACCGTGATGGTTTCGAAACTAAAAACGTTGACAACTTAGCTGGAAGAATTGAATTTGGTGATGGAGAGGATGCTATCGCCATTTTGGGACACGTTGACGTTGTTCCTGAAGGCCCAGGCTGGAATACAGATCCATTTGATCCCGTTATTAAAGACGGAAACTTTTACGCTCGTGGTGCTAGTGACGATAAGGGCCCTAGTTTGGCTTCCTATTATGCAATGAAGATCATTAAAGAATTGAAACTACCAACATCCAAAAAAGTTCAATTGATCTTAGGAACTGATGAAGAGAGCGAATGGGTTGGTATCAACCACTATATGGAAAAAGAAACTCTTCCTGAAACAGGTTTTTCTCCTGATGCTGAATTCCCAGCTATCAATGGTGAAAAGGGTATTGTCTCATTTAGAGTTAACTTCCCTACTCCAAAAATCGTTTTAGTTAAGAGCTTCAATGCTGGTATCAGACCTAATATGGTTCCACAAAATGCTGAAGCAGAGTTAGATTTGAATTCTATCAAGGCCGAAGAACTAAAAGATAGTTTAAATAATTTCTTGGCTGAAAATAGTGAAGTCAAAGGTAGCACAACTACTGAAGACGATACTATCAAAGTACAAATTATCGGTAAGGGTGCACATGCTATGGAACCATTCAATGGTATCAATGCTGCCACTTACTTAGCTAAATTCTTAACTACTTTAAACCTTAATGATAGCGAAAAGCTATACTTCTCATTCATTGCTAATGATTTACACCTTGATTTTGCAGGCGAACATTTAGGAATTGCTAATAAGGATGACGTCATGGGTGAATTAACACTCTCACCTAACATCTATGAATACGACCAAGACCAAGCTAACATTTTATTGAACATTCGTTATCCAAAGGGTGACAATGGCAACACATTGACTGAAAAGATCAATCAACACTTACCAGAAAATGTTACAGCTGTAATTGAAGGACACAACCAATTGCCTCATTTTATTGACGCAGATGATCCTTTAGTTCAAGATTTAGTTGGTGCTTATCGTGATCATACCGACGACCAAACTGAACCATTCACTGTTGGTGGTGGTACTTATGGTCGAATTTTGAAACATGGAATTGCCTTTGGTGCAATGTTCCCTGGTGACGAAAACGTTATGCATCAACCTAATGAATATATTAATATTGATAAATTATTAAAAGCCACTGCAATCTATGCAGACGCTATCTACCGCTTGATTAAGTAACTTAATAAAAGTTCCGTAGAAATTCTTTTCTATGGAACTTTTTTTGTTTTTACACTTCTAAATCAATTTTATTATATAATTACGGTATGTAACTTTTTAAGGGAGCTTATTTAAAAGTGAAAAATTTATGGAATAGCATTGTCAATTGGTTCAAAAGTATTAAGAGCTGGTCCGATTTTGCTAACAAAGCTAATCTTACAATAGAGATCATTAGAAGAATAATTCTCTACTCTATCGCTGGTCTATTTATTATTTTAAGTTTAGCTGTAGGTCTCGGAATGGGATATGTTTCAGCATTAACGAATCAAGTTAGTGTTCCTACCAAAACCGAGATGAGAACCGAACTTCAAGATGTAAACAATTCAGCCACTCTATACTTTGCCGATGGTCAAAAAATTGAGAGTCTTCAAAAGGACCTTGAGGGTACTAAGATTTCAATCAATGAAATGTCACCTTATTTGAAGAAAGCCATCGTCTCAACTGAAGATAGTGACTTCTATCGTCATAAAGGTGTCGTCCCTAAGTCTATCTTTAGAGCTATTATTTCTGATGTTACTGGTATTGGTGCACAAACTGGTGGATCTACTCTGACCCAACAAACAGTAAAAATGCAAATGTTATCATCAGAAACAACTTGGAAACGTAAAGCTGTTGAAATCTTCTTAGCTATGCGTCTCGATAAGTATTTCTCTAAGGATGAAATCCTAGCAGATTACTTAAACGCCGCTACTTTTGGTCGTAATAATAAGGGACAAAACATTCAAGGTGTGCAAGCTGCCGCTCAAGGTCTCTTTGGCAAGGATGCTAAAGATTTAAACTTGGCAGAATCAGCTTTCATCGCCGGTTTGCCTCAAAGTCCTTCTATCTATACACCATATGACGAACGTGGAAGAATCAAGGACAACATAAGTCTTGGTTTAAAACGTAAAAATATCGTTTTATATCGTATGTATCGTGATAACCAAATTTCCGAATCTCAATACAATCAAGCCAAGAAATTTGATTTGAAGAATGATTTCCAAAAGCCAGAAAAAGCTGACAGTCAAAGTATCAAGTATGGTTACTTGTACAATACCTTAACTTCTCAAGCTAGAACAATTTTAATTAAACGTCTAGCTAAAAACGATGGTATTAAATACAAGGACTTGATCAAAGACAAGAACCTTTATGAGAGATATTGGACTCAAGCAGATACAGAATTACACAATAAGAATTACAAGATTCACAGTACAATCAATAAGAGTTTATACGTTGCCTTAAACAAGCAAGCTCAAGAATATAAAGATAACTTGGGAACAACTCATACTGACAACGCAACTGATCCTAATACTGGTAAGAGTATTAAAGTCTCCGAACCGGTTCAAAATGGTTCCGTCTTACTAGATAACAAGACTGGTCAAGTCTTAGCCTTCGTTGGTGGTGTTAACTTCAAGAAATCACAAAATAACCACGCCTTCGATACTAAACGATCACCTGGTTCATCTATTAAACCATTGATTACTTTTGCCCCAGCGATTGAAAATGGATTAATTGGTTCACAATCAATGTTGGCCGACTTCAAGACTAGTTTCAAGAAGTACTCACCAACTGATTATGGTGAAACAATTCAAAATCGTTTCATCTCCGCTCGTGAGACTTTGGAAGAATCATACAATATTCCTTCAGTTAACCTCTATAACTACATCAGACAACACGGCGTTGATTCTGAAAAGTATATGTCTAAGATGGGAATTCATCTTTCTGATAAAGAATATCAACAGTTAGGTATTACTTTGGGTGGTACCGCATCTGGTGTGACCGTACTTCAACAAGCCAGTGCCTTCTCTACTTTTGCTAATAAGGGTGTTCACGTTGATCCTTATGTTGTCTCTGAAGTTACTGATCCATCTGGTACCGATATTTATAAACATAAAGATTCTCGTACTCGTGTCTTCAGTAAACAAACTTCATACATCATCAAGAACATGCTTCACGGTGTTGTAACTAAAGGTACTGCTTCTGCTCTTTCATATGAAGCTAACTTCAGTACTAAGAACCTCTTTGGTAAAACTGGTACATCTAATGACTATCGTGATAACTGGTTCATTGGTAGTACCGATGGTATGACTTTGGCTTCTTGGATTGGTTACGATAATTTCTACGGTAACAATTACAATCTATCAAGCAATTCGACTGACCTTAACCAAGAACTCTGGGCGAAAATGGCAAATGCCGTTTACAAACAGGATCAAAGTGTCCTTAACGTTCATACCGCCTTTACTAGACCAAGTGGTGTTCAATCTTACAAGGTCGACAAAGAAACAGGTACTAACGTTGGTACAATTGGTTACAATGGTGTCACTTCTAAGGTTGATCAACATACAACTACCTCACTTTATTACAAAGGCAGTCCTCGTGATATGTCTTACAATAACTTTGCCATTGGTGGTAAAGCTAAGAATTACAAACTATTCTGGGATAACTACTTCGGACGTAGCAATAGTTACGGTACTGTAAAACGTCTTGGTGATGATAGTAAATCTGCCAATGAATTAGCTCAAGAAAACGGAAGCGGTCGTACTTCTGGTTTCAGTAATAGTACAAACAGCAGTGATTCATCACAAGTAATTACTAACAATAGTTCTTCATCCAATTCGGCTACAACGGAATCAACCGCTAGATCAAACATATCTAACAGTAATTCCGACACTGGTACTGGCTCGGGAACAGGTTCAGGCTCTGGTTCTGGATCAGGTTCTGGTAGCTCAAGTGAAGAAAAAGAATCTTCAAATAGTACTAGTTCAAGTTCTAATGAACAATCAAGTACTGAAACCACTGGTAACTCTTCATCAACTGGTACTGATACGGTTTCGACAACTCCACCAGCAGGTGAATAGTTAAAAAGCAGATATCTACGGATGTCTGCTTTTTTATGCAATCGAAAAACTATGATAGAATAAGTTTCGTTACTTTAGATCTAAGGAGAATAGTATGTACTTTAGTCCTGAATTCTTGCAAAACACTTTATATATAGTTGCTGCCATTTTAATTTTGTTTATCTTAATCGTGATTGGTTACAAAATTAAACACAACATCAAAATATGGGATAAATCTTTTACTTTAGCTTTGATCGTACTAGCTAACACGCTTTATTCCATCCTATCTGGATTCTTCGATATGCCTTACGAATTAAGTTCAATTATTACCGGTGGACTTTCATTAGTTGCTTTCGGATATATCGTCGTCATCGTTTGGGAATTACATAAGCAAAGAAAATCAATCAAGAGCAAGTAAAAAAGCCCTGAGAATGAAAATAACTTCACTCTCAAGGCTTTTTGTTTATGATCTTACTTATTTTGTTGAACCACGTTTTACAATGCTGTATGGTAATTTAACTGTATTTTCATCAATTTGTTCTTGATTCATCATCTTAGTCAACAAGCGCATAGCAACCGCACCAATATCATACAATGGTTCTTCAATAGAACTCATCTTTGGACGTGTTACTTCACAAAGCACTGTATCGTTACTTGTAACAAGTTCAAAATCATCTGGAACCTTAACGCCAGCCTTAACAGCTGAATTAAGAATACCAGCAGCCAACAAATCATCTGTAACATAAGCAGCTGTAGCACCACTACTGTGAACGGCATCCCAAATCGCTTCTCCGGCACGAACTGAATATTCAGCTTCAAATACTAAGTTAGATGAGAAGTTAAGATGTGCTTTCTTCAAAGCTTTCTTGTAACCATCTAATCTGTATTTTCCATCAATAGGATTTTCAAGGCTACCACCCACGAAGGCAACCTTCTTGTGACCATTTTGTGTTAATTGACTTACAACACTAGCAACAGCATCTGTAAAATCAATATTTACACTGGCACTTTCATTATTCTTATCAACTGAACCAGCCAAAACGATTGGTGTCTTTGAGTTTGCAAGAATGCGCTTCAATTTCTTTGATAATTGCTTGCCCATGTAAATAAGTCCATCAACTTGTTTAGAAAGCAAGTTATTCAAGATTTGTTCTTCATCACCAACAGATTCTTGTAAACTTGTCAAAATAATATTGTACTTGTACATTGAGGCAACATCATCAATACCTTTAGCCAATGAAGCAAAGTATAGGTTAGTGATATCTGGTAAAATAACACCAATAGTTGTACTCTTCTTACTTGCCAAACCACGAGCAACCGCATTAGGACGATAGTTCAAACGATCGATTACTTCCAAAACACGTTTTCTTGTTTCTTCTTTTACATTAGCGTTCCCATTAACTACACGTGAAATTGTAGCCATTGAAACATTAGCAGCCTCGGCTACGTCATAAATTGTTACTACTTTTTTGTCCATCAATATTCACTCTCTCAAACAATATTTTCATTAATTAACTTTAATTTATCAGAAATTTTCACTAATTGCAAGCGGTTTCTACATTATTGGCATATGTTTTCATATTTTTTCAAAAAGAAAATGATTTTCAGTGATATACTACTATTAAATCTGAACGTAAAGGAGTATTTTCATGAAGAAACAATTATTAGATCTACAAGAATATTTAGCACAAAATAATCTGGATATTGCTTATATCTCTAACCCCAGTGACATCAACTACTTTACCGGTTTCTACAGTGATCCTGTAGAAAGAATTCTCGCACTTTTAGTTTTCCCTGACAAGGACCCATTCCTATTTGCCCCTCAACTAGAAGTTGAAGCAGCTAAAGATGCTGGCTGGGATAAGGATGTCTTCGGTTACTTAGATCATGAGAAACCATTTGAATTAATGGCTGGTCATATCAAGGATGTGGCTGGAACTCCTACCAAATGGGGTATTGAAAAAGATGACTTACCTGTTCAAAAACTAGAAGCTATTAAAGGACAATTTCCTGATGCTCAATTTCCAACTAATCTTTCTCGCTACATGGAAAATGCTAAATTAATCAAGACGGCTGCTGAAATCAATGAATTAAAAGCTGCTGGTACTGAAGCAGATTACGCTTTTGAAGTTGGTTTCAATGCTATCAAAGAAGGCCGCACTGAACAAGAAGTTGTTGCAGAGATCGAATACGCAATGATGCGAAAAGGTGTCATGCATATGAGTTTTGATACTATTGTTCAAGCTGGTGCCAACGCTGCTAATCCACATGGTGGCCCTGAAAAGAATCCTATCGAAAAAAATGAACTTGTCCTCTTTGATTTAGGTACAGTTCATAACGGTTATATTAGTGATGCCTCACGTACCGTTGCTTTTGGCAAACCAGATGCTAAATCACTTGATATCTATAAAGTTGACCTTGAAGCTCAATATGCTGCTATGGATGCTGCTAAACCTGGTATTACTGCTGCCGAACTTGATAAAGTTGCTCGTGACATCATCACTAAAGCCGGTTATGGCGAATACTTCATTCATCGCCTAGGCCATGGTATGGGAACTTCTGAACACGAATTCCCATCAATTATGGAAGGCAATGACATGGTTCTAAAACCAGGCATGTGCTTCTCAATCGAACCCGGAATTTACATTCCAAATGTTGCTGGAGTTAGAATTGAGGACTGTGTTTATATTACCGAGGATGGTTGTGAACCATTCACACATACAAATAAGGAACTGAAATATATCGACTAATATAAAGTAAAAAGGATTTGATAAAACCACTAAGTGGTTTATTAAATCCTTTTTGTTTGTATAAACTTATTAAAGCAAACATCTTCCATTCAGAGAATCTCATAAATTTTAATAATTATATTACCAAATTTATTTTTAGAATCAGGGATTATCTTTGAAATAAATGTTCGGTTAGCTAAATTACCGTAGTATCCTTCATCATTTACAATGAATTCAGGATGACATATTCCAATTCTGCCCTTTTCTATATTACCTGAATTTCTGATGAAAATATTTTCTTGATTATTTTCAGTCTGAAGAACATATGATGCGTCAGCACTAGAATACTTGTCATCAAATTTATAATTAAAATCACCGCCAAACTTCAATACTTTTCCTGATATTTCTCCAGTAAAATATCCGCCATCAATTGGAATGATTTTAAAATATCCCTTTTTCGTATTTCCTATTCTAATTGGATTACCTAACATTATGTGAATATCAATAAAACTCTTAATCTTTAATGCCATTTTTATTAGATCCTTTATATCCAAATAGCATAACTAAAACAAAACCTATAATTGCAGTGACTATTCCTCCAATCGTCATAGGAATCCAATTAATTGATGTTTGTAATGATAATATACTGAAGAACATTACAGTAATTTGACCTTTTACAACTGCTGTAATTGCTCCACCTATAGCACCAGCTACAATAACATATGCCATACATTTCCTATATCTTAATAATGCTCCATAGACAATGGGTTCTGTTATTCCTGCAAATAATACAGGAATAATGGCTGCAGCCATAACTGAACGTAGTTCCGGATCTTTTTTTGCTTTAAAGATTAAAGCAATGGCAATACCAATAGCAGCCCAAGTTGCAGCACCAGCACAAGCTAATATTGAATCTGCACCTTTGGTTGCAATATTAGAGATAACAATTGGCATTATTGCCCAATGTAACCCAAACGTTACTAATATTTCCCATAAGCCACCCAAAAGCAAACCAGCCAAAATTGGTGCAACCGAAAACAGGCTCATAATTAATCCACTGATCATATCTCCAAGTCCAACTGCAATTGGACCAATTATTAAAATAATAAACGGAACCATAATTAATAATGATATAAATGGAATCAA
The DNA here is from genome assembly GCF_001434985.1 of Companilactobacillus paralimentarius DSM 13238 = JCM 10415. GTDB lineage: Bacteria > Bacillota > Bacilli > Lactobacillales > Lactobacillaceae > Companilactobacillus > Companilactobacillus paralimentarius. Next base: position 16,179 of record NZ_AZES01000026.1, read on the forward strand.
TAACGTATGATAATTACTTGAAATTCTTTTTTTCATAAATTTATATATTAGTGTATAAATGGGAATAGCAATTAATACTGGAAAAACTGTTGAAGAATAATTTTCCATCGAAAATGGAATTCCTAAAAATGATGTACCTTTAACACCAATTAATTTCATGATCATAGTAGGTTCTAGAATTGACGCACCAATAGCTGCAGCCACATATATATCAACTTTAAATTTTCGAGCCATACTTATACTTATGATAATTGGCAAAAAGTAAAAGAAAGCATTATATATTCCATTAAATATCATTAATGTTGGAGCTTTAGCAGAAAATACGCCTATCCCTGACAAGGTTATTGACAATGCTTTTATCAAACCCACTCCTGCCATTGCTGGTAATATCGGAGTGAATGTCGCCTGTAGTACCGAGAAGACACTGTTAATTAGATTATTAAATGATAATGATTTTTTATCTTTTAAATCTTCTTCAGAATAATTTTCATCTACAATTCCTTTTCCCTTGTCCTTATCAAGTAACGTCATAACAGCATCATACATACTTTCAACTTTTGGACCTATAACTACTTGTTCCTGTCCACCACTCTCTAAAAATTTTAATACTTCATTTAATTTCTCTATATTTTGACCATTTACCTTGCTTTTATCATGAACTACAAAACGTAATCTTGTAGCACAATGTGTAAGACTCACTATATTAGATGTTCCACCAATATATTCCATGATTGATTGTGCTTCTGCTTCAAATGACATATTTGTCCTCCAAATTTTAAGCATTCGCCATTTCTTTTATAAAATTTATAATTCTATTCCAAGCGTCTTTAGATGCATCGGGGTTAAATTCTTTCAAGTCTTTATGTGTAAATCCATGTTGGCAATCCTTGTAGCATTTATAATTGACCTTAATATTTTCTTTAATCAATGAATCTCTAAATATTTCTTCACCCTTTCGTAGGGAATCATACTCAGCGGAATTTATTAAAGTTGGTGGATAAATACTAAAATCAGAATTTAAAAGCGATGAAAGAGGATTATCCATATCTTCAAAATTATCATATTCCCAATACTGATATTGTTGAATTCTATTTATAGAAATTGCCTTTTGAGGATCAATATAAGTTTGTAATTGATTATTTTGTGAACACGGTGCGTAATTCATAACCAATCCTTTAATAAAATTATTTTTATCCTTATTTTGAAGTTGAACTAACGCTGCAGCAATTTGACCGCCCGCACTACTACCCCCTACAATAAATTTTTTACCTTCGAAATCTAAGTCTCTTCTATGAGAATCACAGTACTTTATAAATTCATAGGTCGTACTGTATGCCAAAGGAAATTTATATTCAGGAGCCAAACAGTAATCAATATTTACAACAATTGCTCCACTTTTCTCACAAATTAATTTACAGTATGGAATATCTAACTGATAATATCCAAGGCACATACCACCGCCATGCATATTAAAATAGACAGACTTTGTCTTTAAGTGTTTAGGATAATAAATGTATCCATCTATGAACCCTATAGAGGTTCTAACTGAAATTTTCTTTGAAGTATCATTGGCCATTTCTTGTTTTAAATAATCATTCAATTTCATTAATTTCGATTTTCTATAATCATAAACATCAGAATCTCTAATTTTTTTATCCAAATAATTACCTTCTTAAATTTATTCGTTGGAACCGGTTCCAAAAACTAGTATAATACAAATATAAGCAAAAGCAACACATTTTTGGAACCGGTTCCAAAAAAAGGAGAAAAAATGACAATAAACGATATAGCAAAAATAAGTGGTGTTTCTAAAAGTTCAGTTTCTAGATATTTGAATGGCGGTAGTATTTCCAAAGCAAACGCTTCAAAAATCGAAAAAGTAATTAAAGAAACAGGTTATAGACCCAATAAAGTCGCCAGTAGATTAAAGGCAACAAATGGAAAAATGATAGGTATCCTCATTAGTGAAATTCAAACAAAAAGTGTTGGGATCATTTTATTTAATTTACAAGAAACACTAAAAAAATTAGGATATCAATTATTTATAATATCTGATAGGCAATGGGAAAATGATAAAATTTCCAATCTAGCATCCCTTGTTTCTCAAGGTGTGGACGGCATCATTCTTGGTACATCACGTCTAACAAAAGATACCTTGAAATACCTTTCGTCATTAAGTATTCCCGTTTTACTTTTAGGTCAAAAAAATAGTATTTTTCCTTATTGTAAAATCAATGATTTTGATGGCGGACTCATGATGGGTCAATATATTAACACTATTACTGATGGACAAATCTTATACTTATCAATGCCCTTATACGATTTGGCTGCTGGTAAAGAAAGACAGGACGGGTTCTTAAGTGCCTTCACTACAAATAGTACTAATGTTCATACTATCGAATGTGGGTATGATCCAGAATCCGTTTATAATCAAAAAGAAAAAATAAATAAAATTAACCCCTCTGTTATTGTTTGTGCTTCCGATTATTTAGTTCTTGGATTGTTAAAGATAATTAACGAAAAAAGTATATCCAATTATCAACATATCAAATATACCGGTTTTGGAGATTATGAATTTAGTGGAGACTATGCTCTATCAATAACCAGTCTAAAGTTTGACTATAAACAGTTGGGAATTAACACAGGTTATAAAATAGTAAATATGGTAGAAGGTAATAACAAACTAACATCAAATGAATTAACATTGAATTTGATAAAAAGGACAAGTACTGAAGGAATTTAAAAAATGACAAATAAAATAATTATTCGAGCAGATGATTTAGGATATTCAAAGGCTGTGGATTATGGAATATATGAAACAATAAAAAATGGATTAATTAATAATGTAGGAATCATGACAAATATGCCTGATGCCGAAAGAGCCTTTAATTTAATAAAGAACTTTGATGTTTGTCTTGGACTACATGTAAACATTTGTACAGGTTTTCCTTTATCCAATCCATCTAAGATTAAAAGTATTACCACAAATAATGGATTCTTCATTCCCTCAAAAAACTATAGGAAATCAAAAAAAGATATTGTTAACTTAGAAGAGGTAACTTTAGAAATACAGGCCCAGTATGATAGATTTATAGAAATTACTGGAAAAAAACCTTCTTATTTCGAAGGACATGCGGTCCAAAGTAAAAACTTTAAAATCGGACTAAAAAGAGTAGCAAACAGAGAGGACGTAGCTTATTTAGATTTTTCACTTGATCCAGATATTAAAACAATTCCGTTTAAAAATACTATCATGTACCCTTATATGGAAACTTTAAATGAAGGCTTTAATCCTTATGACATGTTGAAAAATGCATCTCTTGATGAGCATAAGGATGGTTTTTCAATGGTCGTTTGTCATCCAGGTTACTTGGACAAGTATATTCTCAATCATTCAAGTGTAACTATTCCCAGAACTGAGGATGTAGAGATGCTCACTAGTCCCAAAGTAAAAAAATGGATTATATCGAATAATATTCAATTAATTAAATATTCCGATATCAAGTGATTCAAAAAGAGGACTCAAACCTAAATGGTCTGAATCCTCTTTTTTATGTTTAATTTAAATTTTTAAATATATATTAATCTTCGTCGTTAAGATCATCTTCATTAAAAACGATGTCTGATGTATCTTCATCATCTTTAATCTTATCAACAGTTGAAGCCATATGATCTTTTAGGGCATCTGTTTTGTCATTAAAAGCATTTACTAAATCACTGTTAGTGTTTAGACCAACGCCACCATTATTGAAATCGCCACGAATAGTCTTAATGTTTTCAATCAACTTTTGTCCTGATTCACTAGTTAAATACTTAGAAGCTAAATAGCCTGATGCGCAGCCTAAAAATAAGCCAACAATAAAATGATTATTTTTCATAACTAATTATTCTTCTTTCTTGGCCATACTTTGGTGGCTGTCTTAAGAACTGTAGCCACATTGCCTAATGTTAATAAGTTTTGAAGACTGAAACCTGAATTATGATGTTCTGAAGTTGCAGCAGCACTCTTCTTACCTAAGTTCTCCACTGTATCAAAAAGTGGATTCAGCTTACTAGACTTACTGTTAACGTCATCCATCAAAGTATTTGTCTTATCAACAAGCTTTGTACTTTGATCCATGATTTCATCTGTATTCTTAGATAAAATCTCCACCATCTTAGTAGTTTCCTTCATTGTTTCTTGTAACTCTTGAAGCAATTTAGCAGTTTGTACTAGTGTTCTGGCTAAATATACAACCAACACTACAAATGCGACTGCAGCAATCAATCCTGCAATTTGTCCACCAGTCATAATATTACCCTCCTGTATTTTAATAGCACTTTCATACTAGCATTATAACAATTTTAGGGCAATTAATTACCAAATAATCCAATCTTGCCACTGTTTTTCTAACTTTTTAATAGCTTGTCCACGATGACTGATCTGATTCTTTTCATCGACTGTAATTTGAGCCATTGTTTTTCCTAATTCCGGCACATAAAACAACGGATCATAACCAAAACCGTCGTCACCTTCTGGGAAAGCACCAATAATTCCATCTACTTTTCCTTCAACGACTAAATCTTTATCATTCTTAGGATTAGCAAAAACTAAAGTTGAAACAAAATGGGCTGTACGTTTTTCTTTAGGGACTCCACCTAATTCACTCAACAATTTAGCATTATTAGCGGCATCATTGTGATCACCAGCATAACGGGCCGAATAGATGCCAGGACGACCATATAAAGCATCCACTTGTAAACCAGAGTCGTCAGCAATCGTAGGTAGATTGAAACGTTCCATGACGGCATGAGCCTTTAAAGTAGCATTCTCTTCAAAAGTTTTACCAGTTTCTCTAATTTCGGGAAAATCTGGAAAATCTAATAAAGTCTTGATTTCAAAATGTTCATCATCAAAAACACGCTTGAACTCACGTGCCTTACCAGGATTCTTAGTTGCTATTATTATTTCTTTCATCGTTTCCTCCGATATTTACTAAGCTAATTTCATCAATATCCGTTTTTAACCAACGTTTAGCTAATCTAGAGAATTCTTCAATATCACTAGTTGCATATAATTTCAATGTACGTTGCTTACTATCGGTCAACAAATCATTTTCAGTCAAATATTTGGTTGTCACTTTAACAGTACTTACAGCTGGATCGATTAACTTAGTATCTGGTAAATAATCATTAATTTGTTTCTTTAACATTGGAAAGTGAGTACATCCCAAAATTAAAGTATCATAGTCGTTATCTTTAAAGGGTTTCAAAGTTACTTCAATATTATCTTTGGTCTCTTTAGTATCAGCTTGATCATTTTCAACAAATGAAACGAATTTTTGCGCTGCTACACCTAGAGAAGTCAATTTAGGATTTATCTCTTGAATAGTTTTGTTATAGCTCTTTGAATTGATTGTTGATTCAGTTCCAATAATTCCAATATGACCAGATTTAGTTACTTTAGAAGCTTCTTCAGAACCTGGTTTGATTACTCCAATCATGGGAACAGTAAACTCTTGACGCAAAGTTTGTAATGCGTTGGCAGTTGCTGTATTACAACCATAAATTATTAATTTTACATTTTGACTAATTAAATACTGTACCATTTCACGAGTATAAGATATGATTTGGTCATGTGTTTTGACCCCATAAGGCATTCTAGCCTCATCACCGATAAATACAACGTCTTCGTTAGGTAACTGACGAATCACTTCTTTTACCACTGTCAATCCACCTAACCCAGAATCTAACACTCCAATTGGTCTATTATCACTCATATGTTACCCCTGCCTTCATTTAAGCGAATTATCTGTATTTTATGAAAATAATTATGTGCTATCTTTTACATTGACTTAAAAAGCAATTATTCTAATGATATAATGAATTGTCTGAAAAAAGGAGTTAAAGCAATGGCCGCAAAATCAAATGATCTCAACAAACCAAAGTTAACAGATACCCAAGATGATAAAAGTGAAAATACGTTAACTGAAAATTACTTTGCAGTTTCGGTACTCCGTGATTTTATCCTTCCCGATCTACTCGATAAAGATACCGTCGAACTACTATATTGGGCAGGTAAAAATCTTAGCCGTCAATTGATTCTTGACATGCAAAGCCTACCTGAACTATTTCAAAAAGCTGGCTTCGGTAAACTTGAAATTACCAAGCAAACTAAACATAGTTACATTTATACGTTAACCGGTCCCGAAGTTGTTCAACGTTTTGATACTAATAATGATGATCCAGAGTTTTCATTAGAGACTGGAATAATTGCTGAAACTGTCGAAAAAACTATTGCAGCATATTGCCTAGGCACATATACTGTCGACAGCAAAGCCAAAAGCGTTTCAATTAAAATACAAATTGATCGAAACTAAAGTATACACCAAAAAAGCCCTAATTCAGATGAATTAGGGCTTTTTTTATTGCTATTTATTTGAATTAGTCAGAATAGCCATCAAGAATCTTAGCTAGTTGAGCCTTATTATGGAATCCAGTTATCTTATCAACTACTTCGCCGTCTTTTTTAACAAGCAATGTAGGGATAGCCATAATTCCAAATGATTTAGGCGTATCAGGATTAGCATCTACATCCATCTTTAAAAATTTAACTGAATCATCTTCTTCAGACAATTGTTCAATAACTGGTGATTGCATACGACATGGGCCACACCATGTTGCCCAGAAATCAACTAGGACAACGCCATCTTTTGTTTCTTCCTCAAAATCTTTGTCTGTTACTTCATCAACCATTATAATCACTCCTTAACTGGTTAAATATTATCATTAATAACCTAATTTTTGAAAATATTTTGCTTATATTACAAATCAACAATTGTTGCACCAGAACCACCTGAACTAGCTGGTGCGTAGCCAAATGACTTAACTCGCGGATTACGTTGCAAGTAATTCGTAACACCTTTTCTGATAACACCAGTACCAAATCCATGGACAATTGTTACTTGATTATAACCGGCTAACAAGGCAGCATCAATATATTGATCTAGATCTGACATAGCCTCTTCATAACGTTCACCACGTAAATCTAGCTTACTTGATAGACCTGTACTCCTTGTTCTTCTGACCATAGTTGGTTTTTTCTCGGGTTCAGGTTCGGCTGATTGAACTTTCTCAAGATCTTCAGCACCAAACTTCATCTTCAAAATACCTAATTGAACTTCATATTCATTATCTTTATTCTTACGAACAATCGTTCCAATTTGGTCGTATGGCAAAGCCTTAACATCATCGCCAACTTTCAAAATTTGTTTACGTTTATTACGACGTAAAACCTTATTCTTCTTGATCGTCTCATCCTGATGTAAGTTCTTCAAACCAGTCTTAGCCGAAATAATCTGATCTTCCTTGACCATTGATCCCTTACGTTCCATTTCGTGAAGATGATCAATAATCTTTTCGGATTCTTTTTTAGCTTTAGCAACAATTTGATTAGCACGAACCTTAGCAGCTTGAATCTCAGAAGCTTTAGATTTATCCAGAGCGTCACTCTTTTGTTCATAATCTTTTTGAACATCTTTATTCTTAGATAATTGAACCTGCAATTGCTCATTCTTCTGTTCAAATTCTTTACGACGATTCTCTAAGTCAGCAATCATGTTATTCAAATCCTGACTCTCACCACTCATCAATGACTGACCACGATCGACAACACTACGAACCATGCCCAATCTAGCTGCAATATTAAAAGCATTACTTGCACCTGGAATGCCAATCAACAATCTGTATGTAGGTTTCAATGACTCATCGTCAAATTCCATACTAGCATTGATTGTCTCTGGCGTATTGTAAGCAAAGACTTTCAATTCAGGATAGTGAGTTGTTGCCATGATAAAGCAATGTGATTGAGCCAATTTTTCTAGAATAGCAATCGCAATTGCAGCTCCCTCTTGGGGATCAGTGCCGGCACCAAGTTCATCGATCAGAACTAAACTGTGTCCTGACACCTTATGGATGATATTAATAATATTATCCATATGAGATGAGAAAGTACTCAAGTTCTGTTCAATTGATTGTTCATCACCAATGTCGACAAAAACTTCATCGAAAACAGCAATTTCACTTTCTTCACGCGCTGGGATAAACAATCCAGCCTGAGCCATCAATTGAATCAGGCCCAAAGTTTTCATAGTAATAGTTTTACCACCAGTATTAGGACCAGTGATCAACATTGTCTTATAGCCATCACCCATTTTAATATCATTAGCCACGACCTTATCAGGATCGATTAGAGGGTGTTTTGCATTATAAAGTTCAACTACATGGTCCTTAGAAATTAAAGGCTCTGTCGCCTTTATTTCACGTGCATACTTAGCTTTAGCATTGATCAAATCAAACTGAGCCAGTACTTCGTTATTTTTGACGATCTCATCAATTTCTGGGCGAACTAAGTCTGACAAGTCATTTAAAATACGGACTTCTTCCATCTTTTCAGAAACCTGAGATTCATGTAATTGATTATTTAGCCCAACAACGGCTTGAGGTTCAATATAAAGCGTTTGACCACTGGCACTTTGGTCATGGACTACACCACCAAACTTAGCCTTATATTCAGTTTTAACTGGAATTACAAACCGATCATCACGCAATGTCACAATTGCTTCGGTTAAATACTTAGTATTTTTACCACGAGTATATTGTTCCATTGATTGTCTAATTTGGTCATTCAAACGAGAAATACGTCCACGAATATACTTCAAATCATCAGAAGCTGTATCCAAAACTCGACCAGTATCATCTAATGAACGAGAAATTCTCTTTGTTAAACCAGGATTATCGATCAACTTATCATTCAATTCATACAATTGACGTAAATCAATTCTGTCATCCTTTAAACCTGCAAAGAACTCTTTTAATTCAGTTGTATTCTGAAGTACTTGTCCTATTTGAGCCAATTCAGTTCCATTTAAATTACCGTCTTTTTTCAAACGGTTGGCCTGATCATGTAGATCAGCCAATTTTCTAACAGGGATTTCTCCCTTAATACGAAGAATGTCAGCACCATCTTTAGTTTGATCGATCAATCTTTGAACAATTGATTCGACTGACATCGGCATTAATTTTTTTAAGAGAGTATTCCCACGCGTTGTGATTAGGTATTTGGCAATTTCAGCTTTGATTTTGTCAAATTCTAATACTTTCAAAGCCTTATTATTCATACTCTTCTCCTGTTATAAAATAAGACTGAAACAAACGTCTCAGTCTTAAAGTTTTACATAGCTCCTATCCACAGATTACTTAGCATTGCCGTTAAACCTGGTGTACTCTTAATCATCGTCGAAGCTACAAATGAATGTTGCAAAGCATGTTGAATTCCGGATACTGGAATCATTGCCAAAATTAATAGGATCATAAAGATCGTTACATATGTGACAACGAAACCAATAATTCCACCGCTTAATATATTGACGTCATTATACATTGGAAAATAAGTTAAACGTTTAAAATAAAGCCCAGCAAAACGAATAATTACCCAACCAATGAAACAAACAAATATAAAAGCAAAGGCACGATAAAATGCATCATCTAATTTCATACCAACTTTTGTCGTAAAAAAGGCAAACTCACTGCCCAAACTAGCTGAAGGGTATGGTACGATCATTTCAAATTTAGGACCAAGGGCCTTATATGTCACCCATGCTAAACAAAAGAACAGTCCATATCCAACTGCATAAAACGCCTCCATGGCAAGGCCACGGCGAGCACCAATATAAAAACCATAAATCAAAAGTAAAATAAGTAAAAGACTAAGCATTATTTCCCCTTACATCAATCATGCTAAAAAGCGAATTTGTGAATCATACTTTAGGATAAAAATACCAAACGATTGGCTTACGCCAATCGTTATTTTTATCTTATTCTTCGTCACTTGTGAAGGTATTTAATACCTCTTGAACCATATCCCATTCTTCAGGATCTTCAATTGGATTCAATTCTCCTGCATCTACATCACCATTTTGGTCTGGTGTGAAAGAAAAGGCTTGAATCTCAATTTCATCTGAATCCTCTGAAGCCTTAGGATATAGAAAGACATATGATTTACCATAATCATCTGAATCAAAAGTAAAGAGAATCTTGTAAACTTCTTTATTACCTTGTTCATCACTTAAAATAACTTCATCTAAATCTTTTGGTGGTTGTTTTTCACTCATATTTATCACCTAATTCCGTGTTAGTTTACCTTTGGCGTCAAGGTAATTTTGTAAAATCATTTCGGCAGCAATTTTATCAACTACCTTCTTACGTTTACGACGTGAAACATTTGCTTCATCAATCAGCATTCTTTCAGCTTGCACAGTTGTCAAACGTTCATCAATAAAATCGACTGGTATATCGAAACGTTCTTCAACCATTTTACCGTATTCACGAGATTTTTCCGCTCTGGGTCCTTCAGTATTATTCATATTTTTAGGCAAACCGAGAACAATCCCCGTAGCCTGCTTTTCTTTAATGATCTCATCTAAACGATCTAAGCCAAAATCATCTTTTTTTTCATTCATATGAATAGTTTCCACACCCTGTGCTGTCCAGCCTAACAAATCGCTTGCTGAGACACCAACAGTTCTTGCACCAACGTCTAAACCTAATAATCGCATTTACTTACCTTGATTGAGATAACTCTTAACTAATTCTTCGATTATCTCGTCTCTTTCATGTTTCAAAATCAAATTACGGGCATCATTATGTCTTGGAATATATGCTGGATCACCAGAAAGAAGATATCCAACAATTTGATTGATTGGATTATATCCCTTTTCTTCTAGTGATTGATAAACACTTTCAAGTGTCTCTTTGACATCTTTGCCTTTGTTTTCATTAAAGTCAAAACTCATTGTTTTATCAAGTGAACTCATGGCAAACCTCCATATAACAAATATTTAAGTGACTAGAATGCTTAGTTCAATTATAGCCCACTTTAATAAGATTTAATAATATCTTTAGCTAATTGTAACGCATTTGTTAAACCAGCTGGATTTTTACCACCGGCTTGTGCCATATCTGGACGACCACCGCCGCCACCTTGAATCTCTTTGGAGATCTTCTTAATGATATCGCCAGCTTTAATACCTTTAGCTTGTGAATCTTTATTTACAGCTACAACTAAACTAGCCTTATTGTCACCACTGGCACCCAAAACAAGAATATCTGACTTCTCATCATTCTTCCATTTATCAGCCAATTGTCTCAATGTAGCCATGTCAGTTGGGATGATATTAGAAATAACTTTATAACCATTAATTTCTTCAATACTATCAAAGACTTCAGCAGACTTTTGACTTGTTAATTGAGTCTTCAAGTTTTGATTGTCACGCTTCAATTCCTTGATTTCATCGACTAATTGACTAGCACGAGCTGGAACATCTTTTAATTGATTTACTTTCATATTCTTAGCTGTCTCTTGCAAAGCTTGCAATTGATCATTTAAGTATTCAAAAGCCTCTTCGCCAGTTACAGCTTCAATTCTTCTTGTACCTGAACCAATAGCTGATTCAGAAGTAATCTTGAAGAGACCAAGTTCTGAAGTATTACGAGCATGTGTACCACCACAGAACTCAGTTGAAAAGTCGTCAATTTCAACAACACGAACGGTATCACCGTACTTTTCACTGAATAGAGCAATAGCGCCCTTCTTCTTCTTAGCTTCTTCAATAGGCAATACTTCTGTTTTAACAGGAATAGCTGCCCAAATTTTTTCATTAACAATTTTTTCAAGTTGACTAATTTGTTCAGGTGTTAATGCTGAATTGCTGTTGAAATCAAATCGTAGATAGTCAGGTTCAACCAAAGATCCGGCTTGATGTGTTCTTGAACTAACAACATCACGTAAGGCTTGGTCCAACAAGTGAGTAGCAGTGTGATTATGACGAACCTTTTCACGGAAGGCACCATCAATCTCCAACTTGTATTCTGCATCAGCATCAATTTCTGACATTACATTTACTAAATGAATATTTTGTCCATTTGGTGCATGCTGAACATCAACAACCTCAGCGACTTGATTACCCTTCAAATCGTAAATATTACCAACATCTGCAACTTGTCCACCCATTTCAGCATAGAAAGGTGTTGTATCGAAGATCAATTGTGCTTGACCTTCGGTAACATTCTTAACTTCTTTATCATTAACAATAATGTTTTTCAAAGTACTTTGTGTTTCGTTATGATCATAACCAACGAATTCGCTAGGTGTCTTGATTTCCATCAAAGTTTCATCTTGCATACCCATAGATTGTAAGTTACCACGAGCATCACGAGCACGTTGTTTTTGTTCTTCCATGTTTTGTTTGAAACCATCTTCGTCAACTGTTAGTCCTTCATCACTAGCATATTCACGAGTTAATTCCATAGGAAAACCGTAAGTATCATAAAGTTTGAAAGCAGAAGCACCATCAATAACTGTTTGATTCTTCTTCTTCAAATCAGCAATTTCACCGTTTAATAGAGCTAGACCAGCATCCAAAGTTTCTGAGAAACGTTTCTCTTCTTGTTGGATAGTCTTAGCAATAAAGTCTTGTTGTTGGCTAACTTCTGGATAGTAACTTTCCATGATCTTACCAACGATTGGAACCAATCTGTAAAGGAATGGTCCATTAACGCCTAGCTTCTTACCATTCAAAACAGCACGTCTGATAAGTCTTCTGATAACATAACCACGACCTTCATTTGAAGGAAGAGCACCGTCACCAACAGCAAATGAGACAGTTCTAGCATGGTCGGCAATGATTTTGAATGAAATATCATCCTCATCATTTACGCCGTATTTCTTGCCACTCAATTCACCAACATCTTTGATCAATGGCATGAATAGGTCTGTTTCAAAGTTAGTCTTTGTTCCTTGAATAATAGATACAAGACGTTCTAGTCCCATACCCGTATCAATGTTTTTATGTGGTTGTTCTACATATTGACCATTTGGTAAATGATTCAATTCTGAGAAAACAATGTTCCATACTTCGAGGTAACGTTCGTTTTCGCCACCAGGATAGTTCTCAGGGTCATCTTCAGAAAGGTTATTGAACTCTTGACCACGGTCATAGAAAATCTCTGAATCAGGACCACAAGGACCTTCACCGATATCCCAGAAGTTGTCTTCATTCTTAAGAATATGATCTTGAGCAATTCCTGCTTCAGCCCAAAGTTTTTGTGTTTCAGTATCCTTAGGATAAGTTGTGATATAGAGATTATCTTTATCCATACCAATCCAATCAGGACTTGTTAAAAATTCAAAAGCCCAAGGAATAACTTCTTTTTTGAAGTAATCACCAACTGAAAAATTACCAAGCATTTCAAAGAAAGTTTGGTGACGAGCTGTACGTCCAACATTTTCAATATCATTAGTTCTGATACATTTTTGAGCATTGGTGATACGAGGATTTTGTGGGACAACTGTTCCATCAAAATACTTTTTCAAAGTAGCAACACCAGAGTTGATCCATAACAAAGTTGGATCATCATGTGGAATCAATGATGCACTAGGTTCAATCATGTGACCTTTTGTTTGGAAAAAGTCTAAAAACATCCTTCTTATTTCAGCACTTGATAAGTTTTTCATTTTATCTCCCCAAAAAACGAAAAATCGTTGCAAGTCCAAGGACGCCCATGCGCGGTACCACCTTGTTTGCAACGATTTCGTTAGCCTCTCAATATTTTATATACAATTTAAATTGGCAGCATCTTTACATTAAATACATAGGCCTTCACACCAACTGGCCTTCTCTGAAAGTATTTAATACAAGATATATCCAAAGAAAATATTAACCACCAACTGAAAAATTGTCAATATTAAAACTAACTATTATTTTTACGTCTTGCATCTCTTTGCTTACGTCTCTCTTGTCTGATCTCAATTTTACGTTGTTGACGACGCTCATCTGAGATAGCTTGCTTGATCTTTTTCTTATATCCTGGTTTCTTCTTAGTCTTCTGTTTCTTAACGAAACCAACTAACTTAGTATCAAGTTTTTCTTGAGTTGCCTTACGGCTTTGACGACGATCACGTTCTTTAACGTCAACGATCTCACCATTCTTAATGTCCTTAGGTTCAAACTTGATACCCATATGTTCAATCTCATCAACCTTGTGATCTTCACCTGGTTCGTACAAAGTAATGGCAATACCAGACATCCCATTACGACCAGTTCTACCAACACGGTGAATAAAGAAGTCTAGATCATCAGGAATTTCAGCATTGATAACATGAGATACACCACTAATGTCAATACCACGTGCAGCCAAATCAGTAGCTACAACAAATTGATACTCCATGTTTTCAATCTGCTTCATAGTTCTCTTACGTTCTCTAGGTGTTAAACCACCATGAATACGAGCTGTTTTCAAACCCTTATTACGCAAGTAATGATAAATTTCATCTACAGTCTTCTTAGTATTAGCGAATACCAAAACCATATATGGTTCACCAATTGTCATAAGTCGATAAATAATCTCTTTCTTATCACGACCATGAGTGAACATTAGCCAGTTATCAACATTCTTAGGAATAATGCTACTATTCTTAATTTCAACTCGTTTGGGACCATGCATGTATTTGTCCAAAAATGGTTCCAATTTTTGTGGAATTGTAGCTGAGAAGACCATCATTTCACGATCTTCTGGTAATTTATTAGTAATTTGATCAACATCATTCAAGAAGCCCATGTCTAAAGTCATATCGGCTTCATCGACAACATATCTTTGAACATTATCAACATGTAAGTCGTTTTCACGAATTAAATCCCAAAGTCTTCCGGGAGTACCGATAGCAATTTGTGGTTGATGTGCTTCTAGCTTTCTCTTTTGACGATCACGGTCAGCTCCACCAACAAAAATGAAAGCATTATATTCTTCAGGATAATTCTTCAAAATATTCTGTGTATCTTCGTATATTTGGTAAGCTAACTCTCTACTTGGGGTAGCAATCAACAATTGAACCTCTTGGTCCTTTGTCAAAGCATTCATCGATGGCAACAAGAAAGCATGCGTCTTACCTGAACCTGTTTCAGATTGAACAATAATATCTTTTTTCTTATTGACCAATGAGATTACAGCCTCTTGAACCTTTGTTGGTTCATCGAAATGTATTTCTTTTAATGATTTATTGATAGCATCATTAAAGTTGTATTGTGAAAATTTAGTCATCTATTCACCCTTCTGATTAAAATCAGTCACTATTTTTATTAGTTCCTTAAACATTTGTTTAACTTCATCAAGATCCTTAGCTGTAGCACCACTAGCTAATGGATGTCCACCACCATCATGTCTTTTAGCCAATTCGTTGATAACTGGTCCTTGAGAACGCAAATGCATTCTAAATGTACCATCATCCTTTTGGACGGCCTCCATCCATGAACAAACTTCTTTTAGTCGACCTGGTGTAGAAACTACTGAGTTTGCTTCTTCTTGGTTAAGATTTAACTTCTTCATTAAATCATCATCAATAATAGCTAGAGCAGCTCCTGAATCATCGATTTGCAAAATATCATAAATGAAGCCTTGTAACTTAGCTTGTTTCAAGCTAACTTCATTCATCTTATTGTTAATACCAGCAGTATCAACACCTAGCGCAATAAACTTTCCGGCAACTTGCATTGTATGTTCAGTCGTTGCTGGATAAAGGAATCTCCCTGTATCGCCAACAATACCAGCATACAAATAATAAGCAACTTTCTTTGTCAATTGTAGTTCATCACTGCTATCAATCAAATCAGCTATGATTTCTGAACAAGAACTGGCATCAGTATTAACAAATAATTGGTCACCGTATGGTTCATCGTTAGGATGATGATCGATTTTTACTAAAAATGCTCCATCATTATAACGTTGATCGTCAATACGAGGTTCATTAGCGGTATCAACAACAATTACTAAAGCACCTTGATAATCTTCAGCAGATACTTTTTGAGCAGTTGATAACCACTTCAAGCCTTCGGTATCATTTCCGCCAATTAAAACTTTTTTATCAGGATAAGCCTGACGAATGACGGTTGCTAAGCCAGCTTGGGATCCCAATGCATCAGGATCTGGATTTTGATGACGTAGAATGATAATTCTATCATATTTTTTTATTGTTGCAATTATTTCAGCAAAGCTATTCATTATAATTGTCCCCCTTATAAGACAAATTCAAAGAAACTTCTTCATATGACAATGGATCTAAATTAGTAACTGTGATCCCTAATAGTCGAATCTTTTGGTCTGTTACCCTTAATTTATCATAAATATCCTTGGCAACACGATAAATTTCGGTTTTTGTTTGGACATAATCTTGAAAACTCATCCGTTTGGTAATCGTTTCAAAATCTGAATTACGTAATTTAAGAACGACAGTCTTGCCGTGTTGACGTTGCTTTTTTAAATCTTTACTGACTAGATCAGCTAAAAAATCTAATTCCTGAAGTATTTGTTCATCTGTAACTAAATTACGATTATAAGTTCTCTCACGACCAATTGATTTCCGAATTCGATGTCCATTCACTAATGAATCATCGATTCCATGAACTCGTTTATATATGATATACCCCATTTTACCAAAATTCTTCAAGAAGATGTCTTGATCTAACTTTTGTAGATCACCACCTGTGTAAATGCCCATATCATGCATTTTTTGCTGCATGGCTTTACCGATACCATTGAATTTTTCAATTGGAATTGGTCTCAAGAAATCTTCAGCATATTTGCCAAGAATAATCGTTCTACCAAATGGTTTTCGATAATCTGATGCCATTTTGGCCAAAAATTTATTATAAGAAATTCCTACTGAACAGGTCAACCTAGTTTCTTTAACAATCCTTTGCTGAATATAATTAGCAATTTTTATCGTATTTGTCTCATGTAATTTATTCTGTGTGACATCAAGATACGCTTCATCCAAAGCTACTGTTTGATAATTATCCGTTACCTCATGAAAAATATCATGAATTTGATCTGAAACCTGACGATACAATTCAAAATGTGGCGGTGTGATAACTAACTTTGCTCGGGGAATTAAGTCAACCGCTTCTTGAGCTGGCATGGCCGAATGAGCACCATATTTTCGAGCATTATAATTTGCCGTAGTCACAACTCCATGATGATTATGTTTTCGCGGATCTTGAGCCACAATTAAGCACTTTTTCTTATATTCAGGATGTTCTCTTTCTTCCACAGAAGCGAAAAAAGCATCCATGTCGACATGGATGACTTTTCGATTTTCTTCAATTTTAATTGGTATTTTTAAAAAGATGGCTTAACACTCCTCTAGTCATCCCAAACCCATGAGTTGCCATTACGTTCCAATAACATTTCAGCTGCATCGGGACCCATTGAACCACTCAAATAGTTTGGAAAATCAGGTGTTTGTTCATCCCAACGATTTCTGATCGTATCAATATACTTCCAGGTACTTCTCAATTCATCCCAAAGTGTGAAATGAACACGATTACCAGAAAGAATATCAATGATCAAACTCTCATAAGCTTCACGAGCTTTGTCGAATTCAGCTTCTTCTGGGAAGGAAATAAAGTCCTGACCTGATTCCTTATAATCGATTCCATTGATTAAAATACTATTACCATTAACTCTCTCAATCAATAAAGTAACAACAGTATTAGGCTTGATACCTACTTCATCAACTTTATCATTGAAAACAATATCGATTCTTGATGATTTCTCAGGCATACGTTTACCAGAACGAACGTAGAATGGCACACCACTCCAACGTTTTGTATCGAATTGAATATTGCCCGCAACAAAGGTTTCAATATTAGAATCTTCAGCTACGTTATCCTCTTGACGATAAGCCTTTTTATCACCTAGTTTGTCGGTATCATATTGTCCACGTACAAAGTCAGTATCAACCCCTTCTGGAGTCAATTTCTTAAGACTGCTAAAGAGGTCAGTCTTATTCTTATGAATAATTTTAGCATCCGTAGCTTCAGGATCATCACTGGCAACAGCACCAATAATTTGCATAATATGATTCTGTACCATATCACGTAATACACCGGCTGTTTCGTAGTAACCACCACGATCTTCAACACCAAGAGATTCGGCAAGCGTGATTTGAATATTTGAAACATATTTGTTATTCATTGCTGCTTCAAGCTTAGGATTATTGGCACGAATGTGGGGAATATCTTGAATCATTTCCTTGCCTAAGTAATGATCAATACGGTAAATATCATCCTCTGGAAAGGCTTTAGAAATATTACCGTTTAATTCGCAGGCAGAATCTAAATCACGACCAAATGGTTTCTCAATTACTAAACGATTATAACCGTCTGTTGTCTTCAAACCTTCGGAATTAATGTGCTCAGCAACTGTACCGAAAAATCTAGGAGCAATTGCCATGTAGTAAACACGATTATGACCAGCTTCAAATTGATCATCTAACTTAGCAGCTAAATTCTTCAAAGCAATATAATGTTCTGAATCATTAACGTCATGTGATTGGTAGAAGAAGTGCTTAGCAAACCCCTTCATGATATCCTCACTATCATCAAAGTAATCTTTCAAAGAAGTGATAACAGTTTCACGAAAGTAGTCATCACTCCATGGACGACGAGCAGTACCAATGACGGCAAAATGATCTTTTAAAATCCCCGATTTATAAAGACGGAACAAAGATGGATATAGTTTCCGATGTGCTAAATCACCAGAACCCCCAAAAATAATAAAAATTGCTGATTTTTCTGTAACCATTTTTAAACTCCTTTGAATGCATCATGTAGTTATATTTTACAACATGAATTATTAAACATCTTGATTTATGACTTATTATTTTTTAAATAATTTACTAACTATACCTTATCTAACGGCATTATTTATTTAACACTTTAAATAATAACCCCTAGAGTGTACTTTAACGCAAATCATATGCTAAAAAGAGCGTAAAAAAATAATCCTCCGTTTAACGGTTGGATTATTTTTTAATTAATTAAAGAATTACTTTGTTTCTTCTTTAGAATCAGCAGGCTTTGTATCTTCTACCTTTTCTGTTGCTTCTTTTGTTCCTGTTTCGTCTGACTTAGTGTCATCTGAAACTTCTGCCTTAACATCTTCTTTAGCAGCATCGTTCTTAACTTCATTGTTGTCTTCAGCAGCCTTATCAGCAGCTGGCTTTGTAGCACCAGCAGCGACTGGAGTTGTACGACGAATGAAATTCAAATCAAATGTTAGATAAATTCCATCACAATCAACAACAACTTCTTTGTTATCACGATCGATTGAAGCAACAACACCTTTAATACCGCCAAGTGTAACAACTTTGTCACCCTTTGACATCTCTTTAAGCATTTCTTGACGCTTTTGTTGTTGTTTCTTTTGTGGACGAATGGAGATAAAGTACATACCAACAAACATAATAACAACAAAGATCAAAAGACCCATTGAGCCACCAGCACCAGCGCCGGCACCTAACGTAAGCATATTCAAATTTTCCACCTCTTAATAATTTACATACTTATAGGTTACCAAAAATATAACCTTGTTTCCAGACTAGAAGACTTTTCTTATCAAAATCTTCTAAAATTTCTTAGCATCTTTTTTATTGAAACCATATTCTTCAAAGACATGTTCTCTAAATTCAAGTAAATTATCATCCCTGATAGCTTGACGAACACCCTTCATTAAATTCAACAAGAAATATAGATTATGATAACTAGTCAAATGTGTACCAAATAATTCATTGGCATTGATCAAATGACGGATATAAGCACGTGTATAGTTACGACATACGTAACAATCACAGTTATCATCCAATGGCGTAAAATCATGAGCATACTTGGAATTCTTAACAACTAAACGACCGTGGCTGGTCATACATGTACCATTACGAGCAATTCTAGTTGGTAGAACACAGTCAAACATGTCAATTCCACGAATAACACCGTCAATCAAGGAATCAGCTGTACCAACTCCCATTAGATATCTAGGTTTATTTTCAGGCAACATTGGTGTTGTAAAATCTAACACTCGATTCATTTCACCCTTTGATTCACCAACAGATAAACCGCCAATTGAGTAACCGGGAAAATCCATGCTAACAAGATCACGAGCACTTTGCTTACGAAGATCTTCAAAGCCTCCACCTTGAACAATTCCAAATAGGGCTTGCCAATCAGGATTACGATGAGCTTGCAAACCACGTTCAGCCCAACGACTTGTTCTGGCAACTGATTTCTTGATATAGTCGTAGCTTTCAAAGAATGGTGGACATTCATCCAAACTCATCATGATATCAGGACCTAAGTAGTTTTCGATCTTGATAGCTTTTTCTGGTGAAAGGAATTCTTGACGTCCATTCAAATGATTTCTAAAGTGAACTCCCGCTTCAGTGATATCACGCATATTAGCTAGTGAGAAAACTTGGAAACCACCTGAATCAGTCAAAATACCCTTGTCCCAATTCATGAATTTGTGTAAACCACCGGCTTCTTGAACAATATCTTCGCCAGGACGTAACCATAAGTGATAGGTATTTGCCAAGATAATTGAAGCACCGATTTTTTCCAAATCCTCAGGTGCCATATTTTTAACAGAGGCTTCTGTTCCAACAGGCATAAACATTGGTGTTTCAAATGTTCCATGGGGTGTCTCTAACAATCCCAAACGAGCACCAGTATGCTTTTCCTTCTTAATTAATGTGTACTTAATAGCCGATTCCATAACTTTCCTCTACTTAATGAACATTGCATCCCCAAAACTAAAGAAGCGATATTTCTCTTCTACAGCGTGTTGGTATGCGTTCAAAATATTTTCTCTTCCGGTAAATGCTGCAACTAACATGACTAAAGTTGATTTTGGCAAATGGAAGTTAGTGATGAACTCATCAACAACTTTCCACTCGTAACCTGGCTTAATAAAAATATCAGTCCAACCACTGTCAGCTTTGATCTCACCATTAAATTTAGTTCCGATTGTTTCCAAAGTTCTAATTGAAGTTGTTCCAGTCGCAACAATCTTACCACCATTCTTCTTCACTTCATTTAAGGTCTTAGCGGAATCTTCATCCAAACGATAGAATTCAGAATGCATCACATGCTTACTAATATCTGATTCAGTCACTGGTCTGAAAGTTCCCAAACCTACATGCAAAGTAATATAAACTAACTTAACACCTTTATCCTCAACCTTTTTCAACAGATCTTTGGTCCAATGAAGTCCTGCTGTTGGAGCAGCGGCTGAACCATTTTCCTTAGCATAAACTGTTTGATAGCGATCAGGATCATCTAATTTTTCCTTGATATAAGGAGGTAAAGGCATTTCACCCAATTGTTCTAGGATCTCCATAAAGATACCTTGATAGTGGAATTCAATAATCTTACCACCATGTTCGAGGTCCTCAAGTACTTCTGCCTCAAGTTGTCCGTCACCGAATTCAACCTTTGTTCCTACCTTGGCACGTCGAGCAGGTTTCATTAAGACTTCCCACTTATCGCCCTCAATATTATTTAAAAGTAATACTTCCTCATGTCCATCGGTATCTTCCTTAGTACCGTATAAACGTGCTGGTAAAACACGAGAATTGTTCATTACCAAAGCATCACCGGGATTCAAATAATCAAGAATATCATAAAAATGCTTGTCTTGATATTCTCCTGTTTCATGATCCAAGACTAATAATCTTGATTGATCACGATTTTTAATTGGTGTTTGCGCAATAAGTTCTTCCGGCAAATCATAATCAAAATCTTCTGTTGTTAGTGTCATTGTAAACTCTCCTTTTAATCGTGGAATAATTTTTTTCTTGAGATACACCAAAACGAGTAAATCACTTTACTCGTTTTGTTCGGGATAAGGTAATCCCATGTGTTCATAACCTTTTCTCGTGACAACACGACCTTTAGCTGTACGCTTCAAGAATCCCATTTGCATTAGATATGGTTCATAAACTTCTTCAATTGTTTCTTGTTCTTCACCAATATTAGCGGCGATAACTTTCAACCCAACTGGACCACCACTGTATAGTTCAATTATCATCGACAAAATTCGACGGTCTAGATGATCAAGTCCGGCATCATCAACTTGTAATTGGTTCAGAGCCGACTCAGCCATATCATAGTCAATCGTATCTTTATTAGCGACTTGAGCAAAATCGCGCACTCGCTTCAACAAACGATTGGCAATTCTAGGCGTTCCTCGAGATCGACGAGCAATTTCATGGGCTCCTTCTTCGTCAACGTTAATATTCAAAACACTGGCTGAACGAAAAACAATTTTGGATAATTCATCTATGGTATAGTACTCCATTCTTTCGACAATTCCAAACCGATCTCGTAAAGGTGCCGAAAGTTTTCCAGCAGCAGTCGTAGCGCCAATTAATGTATAAGGAACCAACTGATGATGTAGTGATCGTGATTCACTACCTTGACCAACAATAATATCAATGTAGAAATCTTCCATAGCCGAATAGAGCACTTCTTCAATAGCTCGGGGCATACGATGAATCTCGTCAATAAACAGGACATCGCCTGGTTCCAATTCATCCAAAACAGCTACCAAATCACCAGACTTTTCAATCGAAGGACCTGTAGTTGTATGAATATTAACTCCCATTTCATTGGCAATGATCATTGCTAAAGTTGTTTTACCTAACCCAGGAGGACCATATAGCAAAACATGATCCAGCGTCTGTTGACGTTGTTTAGCAGCTTTGATATAAACATCTAACTCTTTCTTAGCTTTCTCTTGACCTAAATATTGGTCAAAAGTTTGTGGACGAAGTGTTTGTTCAATAACATCTTCATTGTTATCAAGTGAATCTGCGTCTGTTAAACGTTCACTCTCATCATTCTCGTTATCTGCGATTTTTAACACTCCCTTCATTTCAAAAATTTATTTGCTTAATAATTTAAGACCAGCGCGCAAGTATTCATCAGCACTCTTCAGGTGTTCCTTTTCAAGGGTCGACTTAACTTTACTAATTTCTTTAGATGAATAGCCTAGTGATTCCAAGGCTGCCAAGCCATCTTCCAACTCTTGACTTAAACCACTGCTGAATTCAACTGGAGCCTCGCCAAGTGTCATCTGACCTTCAGCTGTAAATTTACCAGATAGATCCAAAATAATTTGTTGAGCCGTTTTCTTACCAATTTTAGGAAACTTAGTTAAGAATTTTACATCATCATTTTCAATCGCATGAATCAAACCTTGTAGATCTTGTCCAGCCAAAATAGCTAAGGCACTCTTAGGCCCAATTCCGGAAACACTAATTAGATGTAGAAAAATATTCTTCTCATTCAAATCATAAAATCCATATAAAGACTGTTCATTATCACGAACAATTTGCTCGACATAAACTCTAGCCTCTTGATTTTCTTCATAACGATAAGGATTAGCCACTTGGACTTTATATCCTACACCTTTAACATCCACAACAATATACGAAGGGGTAATTGCCGTAATCAAACCATTTAAATATTCAAACATAATTTATTCACTCTCTCTAGTATCATGTGGATCTTGAATTCTTTTGAACATTTTTTCCAAATCCTTATTACTGAATTCAACCAAAACTGGACGTCCATGAGGACAGTTATAGGGATTTTCAGCCTTAGTCAAATTATGGAGCAATTGTACTGCTTCACGATCGTCAATATGATGATTGGCCTTAATAGCCCGTTTACAGCTCATCATGATGGCATTTTTTTCACGGAAACTGGCAACACTGATTTTAGAATCATTTAGCACATAGTCAACCATTTCTTTAATAGTCGATTCCTCTTGTCCCGGGACAAACCATGTAGGATGGGTATTGACGACAAAACTATTTTGCCCGAAATCGTCCAAATAAAGACCAATACTTTCCAAAATCGGTTTCTTCTCTCTAATCAAAATACTTTCTGAATTAGGATAATCCAAAACGATTGGAACTAATAACTTCTGTTGGTCATTGGAAACTTTTCCAATTTCTTTACGATAATATTCATAGTTAACCCGCTCCTGTGCCGCATGTTGATCAATCAGGTAAAAGCCGTCTTCACTCTCGGCAACCAAATAAGTTCCATGTATCTGACCAATATAACGTAGATCAGGGAAACCACTCTTCTCTTCTTGGTTGATAGGTTCCGGCTTTGTCGAATCATTTTTTTGAGACTGACTGTTTAAAACTTTTACTTTAGATTCAGTCTCTTTTTGTAACCGTTGATCCCAAGATTTTAAATGATCAGGGTCTTTAAAAATTGGCATCCCCGTCATAGGCGTTTCAAACGTTTCGCTTGTTTCCATGGGTTGAGATTGTTCACTTGGCATTGAGCTTGCAGGTTCAACAGTCTTCGTAGGTGTACTTAATGGTTCACTGATCTTATCGATCGTGGCAATATCATTGAAACTAATCTGTTCCGGTTTGTAAGTATCAACTGTCTTAATAGGTTCTTTTCTGCCTAAATTCTTAACAGCATCAGGAATCAAATTTTGATCTGACAAACGTTGCTTAATTCCATCACTAATCAAATCACCGATATGCCCTTCATTTGAAAGTCTGACCTCTTGTTTGGTTGGATGTACGTTGATATCAACTAAACTTGGATCCATTTTGATATCAATCACCGCAACTGGGAATCTAGCTACCATCAACTTGGAACCATAGCCACGAATCACTGCATTAGTTAATTGGAAGTTGCGGATATAACGTCCATTTAAAATCAATGAAATGTACGAACGATTAGAACGTGTCGTATCCGGCTTAGAAAAGAAACCATGTATTTCATAGTCTGGATCAGAATTTTCAAACTCTAGCATATGGCTAGCAATTGTTCGACCATAGATACCAGCTATTGTCTGTTGAAGATTATCATTGCCGGATGTCCAAACTAAATCTTTTCCTTCGTTAATTAATCTAAAGGAAATATCCGGATGTCCCATTGCTAAACGATCAACAATATCAACAATTTTGTTCAACTCTGTATGCAGTGACTTCACATATTTCAAACGAGCCGGTGTATTGAAAAACATATCTTCAACTGTGATAGTTGTTCCCTTAGAACGGGCAAAAGTTTCTTTTTTAACCAATTCATTACCTGAATATTTGGCACGAACAGCTGATTTGCCATCGGTACTTGTTAAAACCATTAACTTAGAAATAGAAGCAATACTAGCTAAGGCTTCACCACGAAATCCTAGTGTCCTGATATTGAATAAATCACGATCATTAGCAATTTTACTAGTGGTATGAGGTAAAAAAGCTACTTCAACATCATCCGAAGAAATACCTTTTCCATTGTCATTAACTTCTATTAATTTCAATCCAGCTTGCTGAATCGTAATTAGCACTTGAGTTGCTTGTGCATCGATGGAATTTTCCACCAGCTCTTTCACGACTGATGCGGGGCGTTCAATAACTTCCCCAGCCGCAATCTGGTTACTCAATTCAACTGGTAGTTCATGAATTATACCCACGTTTTCCACCTTCTTTTATTTAAGTTTCTTCTGCCATTTGTAGAGTAAATTGATGGCATCGATTGGTGTGACACTCATTAAATCTTGATTGTTTAGTTCCTTAAGAACTTGATTCTCTTTAGATGATAACTTCTTAGTTGGTTTAGAAACTTCTGGGAATAGTGACATTTGTGTGTCCTCTTCCACTTCTGGTTCAGATTTTGGCTCTGATTTTGTTTCAGGAACAACTTCTGGTTCTGGCTGAGCCTTTACGACTGGTTGAACATCTTCATGAATACTGTCAGATGTCGTCGTATGAACCGAAGTTTCTTCCAAACTACTCAATATTTTACCAGCTCGAACTAAAACATCATCTGGTAATCCGGCCAATTTAGCAACGTGGATACCATATGACTTGTCAGCTGGGCCAGGTAATACTTTGTGGAGAAAGACTAAGTCGCCATTTTCTTCTGAAGCATCAACGTGCACATTCTTCAAACCAGGCAACTGACTTTCTAGTTCAGTCAATTCATGATAGTGAGTTGAGAATAAAGTCATCGCCTTAACATGCTTATCGATATATTCAATAATTGCTTGAGCCAAAGCCATCCCATCATAAGTAGCCGTTCCACGACCGATTTCATCAAAAATGATCAAACTATTTGGAGTAGCGTTCTTCAAAGCATCATTAGCCTCACGCATCTCAACCATGAAAGTTGAATCACCAGAAATAAGGTCATCAGCAGCACCAATTCTAGTAAAAATATGATCAAAAATTGGCATCTGTGCAGAATCAGCGGGTACAAAACATCCAATTTGAGCCATGATAACTGTTAAAGCCATCTGACGCATATAGGTACTTTTACCTGACATGTTAGGACCAGTGATCAAAAGAATATCTGTCTGATCATCAAAATCAACATTATTAGGAATATAACTATTATTACTTAAAACTTTTTCCACAACCGGATGACGACCATTAGTGATGTTTAACTCATGTTTTTCAATAAACTCTGGTGCAACATAATGATACTCTTCACTGACAACCGCAAAACTCTGCAAAACATCTAAACGCGACAAGATGTTAGCTAGTGATTGGATTCGTCTAATCTGATCTTTAATCTTCTTTCTGATTTGATCAAATAAGTGATATTCCAAACTCTTAGATTTCTCTTCGGCTTCAAGAATTAAATTTTCTTTGTCCTTTAGTTCAGGCGTAATGTATCTTTCAGCGTTAACTAGAGTCTGTTTTCTTTGATAGCGGTCTTCAGGAATTTTATCGATATTAGCACGACTGACTTCAATGTAATAACCGAAAACTTTGTTATAGCCAATTTTCAGATTATTGATGCCAGTCAATTCTTGTTCCTTAGCCTTCAAAGTAGCTAACCACTGCTTACCATTCTTCGAGGCGTCTAGATACTTATCAAGTTGATCATTGTAACCTTCTTTAATCAGACCACCGCCAGTAATGGATATTGGAGCTTCCTCCACAATAGCCTTGTCGATCAGTTCACGAATATCAGCCACTTCATCAATTTTTTCCACATAGGCTGTCAATTCATCATCGCCAATGTCCAAAAGAATCGATTTTATCTCAGGTACTTGTTCGAGCGAGGTCTTCAATTGAATCAAATCACGTCCATTAACGGTTCCGTAAGCTACTCGACCGGCTAGTCGTTCCAAATCGTAAACTTTTGTCAAATAGTCTTGGAAGGATGATCTTTGAAAATAGTTATCCATGAAGACTTGAACGAAGTGCTGACGTTCTTTCAATTTCTCAACACTGATCAAAGGACGAGCTAACCATTGTTTTAACAGACGGCTACCCATAGCGGTTTTGGTTTCATCCAATAGCCACAAAAGCGTTCCGGATTTCTTATTAGTCCGAATATTTTTAAACAATTCTAGATTACTTTGAGCTGAATGATCCATCAATAAGTATGAAGAGGTTTCATACGATTGAGCAGCTTTTAAATGATCCAATGAACGCATCTGTGTCTTGATCAAATAACTTATCAACAGCTTAACGGTGGATACTTCTAGATTTGAACTAATTTGTGAAAAATCGAAACTGTAATTATCATCCAGTTCATCCAATTTAGAAATCAGGATACCGTATTTACGTAATTGATCGAGATATTTTTGTGGGAAACTGCCAGAAACGACAGTCTCTTTAGTGTCCAAATTTTGTAATTCATTTG
This sequence comes from Companilactobacillus paralimentarius DSM 13238 = JCM 10415, assembly GCF_001434985.1. Taxonomy (GTDB): domain Bacteria; phylum Bacillota; class Bacilli; order Lactobacillales; family Lactobacillaceae; genus Companilactobacillus; species Companilactobacillus paralimentarius. The sequence goes on from NZ_AZES01000026.1 coordinate 43,733, forward strand.
TTAAGTCTAATTGACTAGTAACCGATGTAACTTTTACTTCACCGGTGGATAAATCTGCATAAGCTAAACCAAAAACATCTTTATTAGCTGTGATTGCTGTGATGTAATTGTTCTCTTTGGCTTGATCTGATTTATCCATGATAGTACCGGGTGTAACTACTCGTGTAACACCACGTTTAACCATCTTACCTTCTGCGTCAGCGGGATTCTCCAATTGATCACAGACAGCAACTTTGTAGCCTTTATCCACAAGTGTATCGATGTAACCTTCGATTGCATGATGAGGAACTCCACACATTGGGATGCCTTCATCGGCTTTTTTATTACGGGATGTCAGAGTTAGTTCCAAGATCTGTGAACCTTTAACGGCATCGTCGTAGAACATTTCATAAAAATCACCAACACGATATAACAAAAAAGCATCTGGATATTGTTTCTTATACTCCAGATATTGCTCCATCATTGGTGTTTCTTTAGTTTTTTGAGGCATGAATTCCCCTCCATTAATTCAAGAAAGATTGATTGTTTGGTGTAATGACATAGTTCTTGATACTACGTGCATTGTTTGTTTGATCATTAATTTCAATAACTGCAAAGCCAATTTGCATGCGACCATCTTCATCAACATCGAATTTATTAGGTCTTTGTGTTAGAAAACGATTGATGATTGGTTCCTTTTTATCGCCAAGAATACCGTCATACGAACCGGTCATTCCAACATCAGTTAAGTAAGCTGTTTGCTTGTTGATAACCCGTGCATCATTTGTTTGAACGTGAGTGTGCGTACCACAGACAGCTGAGACACGACCAGTTACATAATTACCGAAAGCAATTTTTTCACTAGTTGTTTCAGCATGGAAGTCGACAAACTTGATAGCATCTTTATCTAAAGTTTTGAGCAACTTATCAGCTTCAAGGAATGGATTATCGATTGGTTGCATCAAAGCAGTTCCCATCATATTGATAACATAGACTTTTTTAGTATTTACATTAATTTCTAGATAACCACGTCCAGGAACATGATTGCCGGGAAAATTATATGGACGGAGAATATTTTTCTTCGGATCATCGATGAAGTCAAGGATTTCACGCTTATCCCAAGTATGATTTCCTCCCGTTACGACATCAGCACCGGCACGAGTGATTTTTTGATAATCAGGCTCTTTAGTACCCTTGCCACCAGCAGCATTCTCACCATTAACGATTGTTAATTGTGGTTTAACCTTCTTCTTGATCTCAGGTAGATATGTTTCTATAGCTTTAATGCCGACAGAACCTACGACATCGCCAACGAAAAGTATTTTCATTATATTTTTATCCCCAATCTTTACCTATGATATTGTATCAATTTTAGAGGAAATTAAAAAGACCAGACGAACGTCTGGTCGTATATTTTAATCCTCAAAAAAGTCTTCGTCAATTTCAAAGTAAGTAATAACATCCTATTTAACAAATATCCACTTTTTCTTTTAGATTATAAGTCTTCAAAACATAAAATTCATTTTTACCCAATTCCTTAAAACAGGTATTATTAAACTAAGAAATCAAATAAGGGATTAAATAATATTATGGAAAAGAATATTTCTAAACCGATTGTTGAAAAAATAGATTACAACAGTAACTCATTATTAGACTTTGAAAATGAATTAAATTCATCTAAAAAATCAGAGGAAGAATCAGAGATTCTTTTCAGATATCCCACTATTTACATAGTAAACAATCAAATCAAAAAGAAACCTAGTCAATTTTCTGTCTACGTTGGAGAAACCAATGACATCAAGCGTAGAACTAATGAACACTTGCAAATTGATTCCAGAGATAGTGATTTTTGGAAAAAGATAAAAAATTCTACAAATTCTGAAATGTTTCTTATAGGACATGAGCATTTCAATAAATCTCTAACATTAGACATCGAAAATAGATTGATGCACTATATGTCCGGTATTGAAGCCGTGACAGATATTTCTAACAAACGTGCCAATCAACAAGGCGACTATTATACGTCGGATGAATTGAATCCAATATTCGAACTACTTTGGGATGAACTGCGTAATAAGGGGAAAAATAGTAAAGGGGAAAATCTATTTCCACCTATTAACGTTATTAAAGATTCCGCCATTTTCAAGTCGTCTCCTTTTCAAAAATTAACTTTTGAACAATTCAAAGCCAAAGATCAGGTTATGGCTAAAATTGAAGAAGCACTAAATCGTAATAAAAATGGTCAGCTGATTTTAGTAACTGGTGAGGCCGGTACTGGAAAGACTGTCCTTCTCAGCAACCTCTTTTATGAACTATTTAAATCATCTGCTGCCGATAGTGAGAATGTTATTCTACGTGGTAAAACAGAATCACTACTGGTAAACCATGATGAACAATTAAAGGTATACAAACAAATAGCAAAAAAATTAGGTATGACTGATAAAAAGAACCCTTACATGGTCGAAAAGCCAACTACCTTCATTAAAAATCATTCTTCTAAAAATAAAATTGACGTAATCTTAGTAGATGAAGCTCACCTTCTCTGGACACAAGGTAAACAATCTTATCAAGGTAAGAATCAGCTAAACGATTTATTGAAACAAGCTAAAGTTGTCGTTGCCGTATTCGACCCGCATCAAATTCTCAGAACTGCTGAATACCGTAGTGCGGAGAATATTCAAAAAATGCAATTAGACGCGGCTAAAAATAATAATCTCGTCACACTTGTAAATCAAATGCGTATCCATAGCAATGAGAATACTGTCAAATGGATAAGAAATTTAATTGATAATTCAAGAATTAGTCCTATCCCTAATGACGATTCCTTCGATTTAAGAATTTTCGATAGTCCTCAAAGAATGTACGATTCTATTAAAGCAAAATCTCAAAATAAGCAGAATGGTATTTCCAGATTATTGGCAACTTTCGATTGGCCATATAATCAAAAGAAGAAAAATAAGCTTGATTCAAAAGGATATTGGAATGTAAAAGTTGAAGATTTTTCTTTACCTTGGAATTTACAACTTCCTGTACACAAGGGTATAAAAGATTTACCTTGGGCTGAACAAGACCAAACAATAGATGAAGTCGGTTCTACCTTCACTATTCAAGGTTTTGATTTAAATTATGCTGGTGTCATTATCGGTCCTTCTGTTAAATATAGAAATGGACATTTAATTTTTGATAAAACCGCCAGTATGAATAAAAATGCTACTCAAAAACGTGACGGAAAGATTGATAATTCAAAAGAATTCTTAAAAAATGAACTAAATGTCTTATTGACTCGTGGAGTTAATGGTTTGTACATTTATGCCGTTGACGATGAACTAAGAAAGAAACTATTAAAAGTCCAAGGAGATAAAATAAAATGACACTGAATTCAATGGATAAAATAAATAAATTTAGAGACGATCGTAATTGGCGTCAATTCCACAATGAAAAAGATTTGGCTATTTCAATTTCACTAGAGGCTTCTGAATTACTAGAATTATTTCAATGGAAAAAATCTGAAGAAACTGTTTCAACTAAGAAAACTGAATTAAAAGAGGAATTAGCCGATGTTTTAATTTATTCATATATGATGGCCGATAACCTTAATTTAGATGTTGATGAAATTATTGACGAAAAAATCAAAAAAGATAGTGCTAAATATCCTGTTAAAAAAAGTTATGGTAAGAATACTAAATATACTGATTTATAATTTTGAATAAACTAAAGATGCTCATGATAAAAGTCTTTCGAAAAGAAAGGTTTATCATGAGCATTTTTTATTTTAAAACAATTGCATAACAGCAATCACAACAATAGGAACCAACAAAGAAGGCAAGAGATTCAAAACTTTAATCTTCCGAATATTCAACAATCCCAATCCAGAAGCAAAAATCAGCACTCCTCCGACAATAGTTAATTCAGTAATCATATTAGTATTAATCGAATTCTGTAAAAGTAGTGCAATTACATAAATACTACCCTGCCAAGCAAATACAGCAATGGCAGCTAAGGCCATTCCGATACCAAATGTTGATGCTAAAACAATTGAAGTAATACCATCCAACATTCCATTAGTAAATAGGAAAGTGGAATCGTGATTTAAGGCTTCCTGTATTGGTCCTAAAATTGACAATGAACCGATGCAATACAACAAAACAGCAGTTGCTAAACCTTCAGATAAATTTTTGCCACCATCGATACTCTTCTTGGAAAACTTTCCAACTAAATTATCAAAATGTTTTTCTAAGTCGATCCATTGTCCAATCAATCCACCAATTGCTAAACTGACAATAAACAAAACAGGATAGTGACTTTTTGACATATTTCCCACAACTGCATTGATTCCAATCATCATTGCGGCTAATCCTAAAGCTTGTGTCAAAATCTCATTATATTCGGCTTTAATTCCTTTTTTAAAATAACTACCAGCAAAACTTCCACCAATAATCATTACTACATTAAAGGTCGTTCCTATCATGTTTATCCCCCAATAATATCATTTCGTTAATTTTAAATTATAAACTCTCTAGTCGCTGGAGGGTCAACTTATTTTAAATTTCTTTAACAGGAATTCTAATTTCTGTAACGTACTTGGACAGATCGTCAGTTATTCCGTAATCGATCAAAGCTGTTTCTACAGCATCCCCTATAATTTTATAACGATGTTTCTGACAGTAATCTAGCAACTTTTGATACTGAATAGCTGACGTTTCGTGCGTGCCATTAAATCTTAAACGTAAATATTGCCTTGCTATTAATTCACCAGTTGCCGCTTTATCGTCCCCCGGCTCAAGTATTAACAATAAGCCACCATAATTTTCAAAACGATTCTGCTCTAATTCTGACTTTGATAACATTAGAGCAATCTTACCTAAGAAGATACTTTTATCAACACCAAATTTTTGTCTCAAAGTAGTGATTGGCAACTCAATATCCTCTTTGGCATGATAATTTTCACTTAAAAAAATGACCGGAATTGATGGTAAATTGACTAGTTCAACCACATTTAAATTACTTTGAATTGCATCATTTACTTGAAGAATTCGATCATCAATTCGCTGTTCTATACTTTGTAACGCTGTTATTTGTTGATGTACTTGTGACTTTTGTTCTCGTAGCATTTTCCCCAACAATGAGGTATCACGGGCCTCAAAAAAATTTCTAATCGACTCAATCGACAATCCCAACGCACGTAGATAAGTAATCACATTCAATCTTTCAAACTGTTCTGTCGAGTAATAACGATAATGTGTTTTCCGATTTATCCTGGCTGGCTTCAATAACCCCACTTCATCGTAATAGCGAAGTGTGGTTATTTTTATTCTAAATATCTTCGATAATTGCCCAATAGTAAATAAAGGATTCAATTTTATACCCCGTTTAATAATTTGTGAAGTTTAATTCAATCTCGAACAAAATAATAATTAATAATTGAATCAGATTGTTTTTTATTAAATCATATAATGATAATGATAGAAAATACAATCACTTATTATTGTATCTTAGGGGAGGATATGAATGAGTAAGGAATATAGATACATTCGTAGAATCATAGGCATATTTTTCATTGCCTTATTTTGTTTTATCACCTTTAATAACAGCACCACTTTAAACGTTAAAGCCTTTTCTGAAAGTGATGTAATTACTAATACCAATAAAATTGATGATGGTATTAGTACGTGGCATCAGATATCAGGAACCAATCCCAGTAACAGCGGCTACGTTGGTTCTATTCAGATTAGTAACGGTGTTTATTTGAAATATACTTTTGGATCGGCTCGTGATAAATATGGTAATGTGACAAGCGGCGGTGATAATACTGTAGCCACTGACGTTACCAAACTGAATAGCGGTGTTTACGGTGCGGGATATAATTACTATTCTAAAATCAATGTTTTTATTGATAATCATGGTAAATACAATAGTATCGTTCATCAAGGACAAGATTCCTATATCAACGGTAGTCCTCAGAAAACTTCTGATTCATCATTCGATTACGCCCTTGTTTCTGGTTCATCAGGTAAATATTATGCTGATCATTCAGTAATGGGAAAAATGAGCCCCAAAGTTTTTATGTATGGTTATGACAGTAACAATCGTCTAGTCTTAAAAATTGCCGGATATCTGGCTAGTGGACCTGGTGCCCGTGCTTATGCTGAAGTAGTTTTACGTCCCTCAGCAACTGGAGCACCTATTGTTCAACGTGAACTCTACGTCTACACTCCTTCTGGACAAGTACAATTCCAACCATATTTTGGTGAAGATACTGCGATGAATGACGATAGTACCATATATGACGCTTCTACTAATACTAGTGTTGATGCCGTTGGTGATGACGTTCCACTTTATGCTATCGGTGGCGGTCAAGGTCTTTATATTAATAGTGCTAAGAATACTAGTAACAGTAAATCTAAATTATTTGTCACAAATAATGTTCCCGGTGGATTCAAGAATTACATGGGTATTGCTTTTTCCAGCCAATACTCACAAGATATTAAAGGTAAACCTGTCAGCAGTAATGCCGGTAACGTATTAACACCTAACCTTAAACCTGGTGGCAGTGATCCTGGTGATACTGACAAAGCTGCCGGAGAACCACTTCTATTTGCCAATACACAAAATGGTGGATTGCAAGCTATTGTTGATGCCAATGGTCGTCAAAATTCAGCATATGTATTGAGATGGGATAGTGTCACATTGCCTGCTGGCAGTACAGGTCACTACGCTTCAACAATAGGTGCAACCGTATCCCCTTACGCTGTACCTATCGTAACTAAGACTTACACAAATAGTAATCAGAATTCCGATGGAACAAATAATGTTGGCGACACACTTCATTTCAAATTAAAGGTTGTTAATAACGGTTTGAATTCCCACTGGAATTACAGCAAATTAGTTGATACATTGCCTAAGGGATTGCAACTAGATCAAGACTCTGTTAAATATGTTTCTACTAAATCAGTTTCATACGGTTCTGGTTCTAATCAATATGACAAAGATGTTGTCGATGGAAGTGGTAATATTTCTGCTTCTTCAACGACAAATAATACAATCAACTTTACACCCAATAAAGTTCTAGAAGATAAAGCTACTTATACTGTTACCTTTGATGCTACAGTTACGTTTGCTGCTGGGGAGAGTTCTAGTTTGACTAACTCAGCCTCTTTCTATGGTAATAATCAAAACGCTAGTGGAGTCGCACTCGATACTACTGCTACTTATAATGACAGCGTAAAAATACCTATAGCAAGTCCTCATCTTGACATCTCATTCGACAAGACATTACGTAATGACACTACTAATCCAACTGGTAGTTTTTCAAATTCAGCTGATGGTAAAAAGGGTGACACTATTGAATATAAAGCTACAATCAAACCTACCGGAACTGATACCGTAAAAAGTGCCATCTTCAATGATAAACTCCCTGCAGGACTAGAATTGAAAGCAAATAGCGTCACAGTGAATGGTGTCGCCCAAAGTGGTGATATCGATGGTATCAATTTAGGCTCCATTGCAAATAACGGTACAGTAACCATTGGCTTTAAAGCTACAGTTACGGCTGTTACTAAACAAACCGCGACTAACATTGCTGTTTTGAATAGTATTAAAACAGCTAATGGTAAAACATATAATAATTTTCAATCTACCAGTGCTATCCTAAACATTGCTGAAACAGCGCCAACAATGAGTTTCGAACAAGTTCCAACTTCTATTGATTTCGGCGTCATCAATAGCTCTGGCTCTGAAAGAATATTGCCTAACGTCAAAACCGATGGTCATTTGGTAGTTGATCATACCAGTGACACTCCCTTCCAAATCACTGTAGGTTATGACAATGATAATGACGATGCCATTAAAAATACTGGCGATAATTCAAAACTAATTCAAGATAACGACAATGCTATTTACTTTAACCAAAATAATAATACTAATAAGGAAAATTGGTTGCCTCTTTCGGCCAGTGGTATTCCCATCAAAGATGAAGGCTTCTCTGGATCGCATACAAACTACGATTTAACTAATTACATCGGCTTAAAGCAATGGCGTTTGCGTGTTCCAGGTACAGCTACATCTGGTCAATATTCAGGTAAAATAACTTGGTCAATGCAAGATACTTTACAATAGACTCACGATTATTACATCTACAAAAATATTCAGCAGCTTATCAAAAAGTTGCTGGATATTTATTTTTCCATAACATAATTTTTAATACAATATTGCCCATTTTTATGCAATTTGTCTATTATGAGACAAAAATCATAATCATTCCATTATAAATATATTATTACTTATGTATAATATTCATGTATCAAAAATCAAAAAATATATTTTAATTTTATTATGTAAGGTCATCTAAACATATTTCCTAAAGGGGGTTAATAAAAAATTGTTAACAAAGTATGTTTTACAGGAGATGCCTTTACTCACTAGTCTCTTCTTTATCTTTGGTGTTTTTATTATTTACGAAATATTATTTGATGGAGTCAGATCAGTTTTATCTTTAAAAGAAATCAATATTGAATCGGGTTTTCTCAAAGCCCAACTAGGAATCATGTATTTATCTATTCTTTTATTCGGCCTGCAAACTCTCGTCGTCAATCGACAAACTACTTGGATTTTCATTAATTTTCAAATTATCGCTTTAATTTTCTGTGCTGTCTTTCTGGATGCACCAATTAATTATCCCATCTTCATTCCTATTGTCTTAGCATTTATGATTTTCAATTCGGCCATCTTTTATTGGGAATCATGGTGCTTTGCCTTAACGCTATTTCTTTTTTATTATTCACTAAAATACATTAAGAAAAAGCGAACTAATTCCTTTCCATTCATTTACTATATGCTGGATGGACTGTTCTTCGGTACTATTCTTTGGGGTCTAGCCAGAATCAAATTCTCTCTTAACGGAGCTATCATTTTTCAACAAGTATCTTACCTAATTGTTTTCGAAATTTTTGTTTACAGCTATATCGGCTTCTTTATCCGTGATATCCGCGTTAAACAGACACTTTATGAGTTTGCTCACTTAGATGCCCTGACACACGTTAAAAATTTTGCTGCCTTCGATAATGACATTCATTCTTTTTTCAATCAACATCAGAGTAATGATATTAATGTTGCCATGATTATGTTCGACATTGACCATTTCAAAAATATTAATGACCACTATGGACATTTAGTTGGTGATAAAGTTTTACAACAAGTCGCCGACATTACACAAACAGTTCTCAATGCCAACGATGAAAATATCAATTTTTATCGTACTGGTGGTGAAGAATTCAATATTCTCTTACCTAATTACAAATTATCAGAAATAGATTCCATTACTCAAGAAGTTTTCACAGCCATCAATAATTCTCAATTTAATTTCAACAATCAAACCGTTGACGTTTCAGTCTCTGTGGGTAGTTCTGAAATAAGAGAAAATGATCTTAATTCGGATGAATTTTTTAACCGAGTTGACGATGCGCTCTACCACTCAAAAAGAAATGGGCGTATGCGAATTACTAAGAGTTAAACAATCTATTTTTGTATTATTTATCAATCATAAAAAGAGGTGTTCATGTTAACCAAAATTAATCGGTTAATATGAACACCTCTTTAATTTCAAAATTAAAGCCCTAAATAGTTAAAACACTATTTAGTCTGGAGTAAGAATTTGGAATGCGTTCAGTTATGAAATCATTGTTAACGGCTTTGCCGTTTACAATGAGGCCGGACTTGAAGATCCATAATTTCACACAAAGCGTGGAATTATTAGCTTCAAGCCGTGCCCATAACGTTCCAATGCATTCCAAATTCCTGCGGAAGGCGGAATTTCAAGCACACTTATACTACTTACTATGATTGCTTAACCATTTCAGCACCAATGCCAGCTTTATCACAAATAATGGCAATGACATACTCGATTGTCTCCGTATCATCCCAATCAGCTGACAAATCCAAATTAACTTCACGACCATCTTTTAACTTTATTTCCAAATAATATGGTGTTGGCAAATTGAACATAATTTTTTTAGGTGCATAGAATGATCCACCCAAAATATTAGCAGGTGCATTCATTTCTCGACCCACGATCACTCGCAAAGACTTAACATCAACAAATTTAAAACTCATTTTATCTTCGCTAAAAGGCATCAATACTGATTGAAATTTGACACCGAAGTTTTGATAATCGTAACATCTAATACCATCATCGGTAACTTCCCAATAGCCATAAAAATCTGATAAAGTTTTGGCAAAAATAAGCGCAGTTATAACAAGAAAAGTTACTCCTAAAATTACCGCCAATAATATTTGATGCGTAAATACTGTTATCACTAAACCAACTAATATACCAACTACCCAACTCACGATCATTGGCACGTAGTTAATCTTGCGACCAAATTCAATACTATCCATTCTAATTCTCTCTTCTTCTCTATACTCTAATAAACAATTCTATACTTTTCACATTCACAAAGACAATAAAAAATAAGACCACATATTGTATGCAGTCTTATCAACATAATTCAATTAATTATTTCCAATCATAATCTGTCGGATCATTTAGTCCCCTCCCAGTGGCTTTATTCAACATAATTCTTTGTTCAAAGCGAGCTACATTACGTTTCGTTTCCTTAACCATATCTGGATTGACTGAAACATAATCAATGCCGCATTTAATTAAGAAGTTAGTGAAGTCTGGATACTCTGATGGTGCTTGACCACAAATACCAACAGTCTTGCCATCTTTATGAGCTACTTTGATCAAGTGGTTGATAGCACGTTTAACAGCTAGATTACGCTCATCGAACAAACTAGCCACTGTATCATTATTACGATCACAGCCAAGAATCAACATTGCTAAATCGTTTGATCCGATTGAGTAACCATCAACATACTTGTTAAACTGATCGGCTAAAATAATATTTGTTGGGATTTCAGCCATCATATATACATGGAAGTCGACACTACGTACAAGGCCTTCACCACGCATAATATCAGTAACCTTTTGAGCTTCATCAACAGTTCTAACGAATGGGATCATAACATTCAAGTTCTTTAAACCAAATTCGTTACGTACTTTCTTAACAGCAGCCAATTCGAGTTTAAAGGCTTCGATATATTTAGGGTCATAGTAACGTGAAGCACCACGCCAACCTAGTAAATCAGCTGGTTCATGTGGTTCATATTTGTCGCCACCCTTTAAGTTACGATACTCACTAGACTTGAAGTCTGAGAAACGTAATACCATTGGACGAGGAGCCATAGCACGAGCAACTTTAGCAATTCCATCAGCTAACATATCAACAACTTTTTCTGGATGTCCTTGTTCAATCAAATATAGTGGATGTTCATGAATAAAGGTTGTCCACAAGAACTCTTCACGCATCAAGCCAATTCCGTCAGCTGGTAATGTTGAATATTTATCGGCTAAATCAGGATCACCAAGATTCATCATTACTCCAGTTGCTGTAGGTGCAAATGTTTCAGCTGCAACTACTTGACCGCCAGCTTGAGTTGGTTCTGGTTTCTTAAGCAGGCTCTCAACTTTACCTATGTAGACAATACCATTTGTAGCATCAACTGTAACAACATCGCCCGTCTTCAAAGCATCAGTTGCAGCAACGTTCATACTCTTGGTACCAACGATACATGGAATTTGCATTTCACGGGAAACGATAGCAGCATGACAAGTCATCCCACCATTATTAGTTACAATGGCAGCGGCTTTCTTCATAGCAGGAACCCAATCAGGCGATGTCATCAAAGTAACAAGGATTTCGCCTTCTTTGAATTGGTCAATATCTTTAGGATCATCAATAACATGTACAACACCACTAGCTAAACCGGGACTAGCTGGCAATCCACGAACTGCAACTTTAGCATCTGCTTCTGCAACCACGTTATCATCTCCACCGTTAGCTTTATTCTTCTTACGTTGTGACCAAACAGTCTCTGGACGAACTTGAACGATCCACAATTTATTAGTATTGCTATCAAGAGCATATTCCATATCCATATAACAGCCATAGTGACGCTCAATCTCTTTAGCATATCCGGCTAATTCAATAACTTGGCTGTCAGTCAAGACTGGTTGACCTTGTAATTCTTCAGGTACTTCTTGTTCTTTAGTACCACCAGTTGAATCTCTAATTAATTCAATTGGTTGTTTAATAATATTCTTTTCAACAATCTTCATTGATTGCTTGTCTACAACAAAATGATCAGGCGTTACTTTTCCTAAAACAATATATTCACCTAAACCATAGATAGCATCAATCACAATCTTAGACTCATCACCATTAGCGACGTTAACCGAGAACATGATTCCTGATGCTTTAGAGAAAACCATCATCTGAATAGCAGCTGACAAAGCAACTTTTTCATGTGGAAAATGTTGCTTGTGTCTGTAGTACGTTGCACGATCAGTAAAGAGTGATGAATAACATTGTTGTACACGGTTAACGACATCATCGGCTCCTCTAATATTTAGATAAGACTCTTGTTGGCCAGCAAATGAGGCATTAGGCAAATCTTCAGCTGTAGCAGACGATCTAATCGCTACGAATGGATCAGTCTGTCCCATCTTGTCAGAGAGATCGGCATATGCTTTCTTAATATCATCAGCCAAATCAATTGGCATCGTTGCTCCAACGATCAAATTTCGAATTTCTTCACATGTCTTATGAAGTTCATCGGAATTCTCGTAGTCACTTATACTTTCCAACAATGCATTAACCTTATCGTTCAATCCAGTTTGATGCATGAAGTATTGATATGCGCGTGCGGTCGTTGCAAAACCATATGGTACCGGTACGTCCATTGAGGAAGTCATTTCTCCCAAAGAAGAAGACTTTCCACCAACTAAATTAACATCCTTGCGATGCAATTCATCAAACCATAAAACATTCGCAGTATCTCGACTACTCATGATAATATTGCCTCCTTATATTTCCGATTTAATTCTATTCTATGCATAATTGAAATTGCTTTTTATAAGTAATTTCATTACGACCACATTATAGTTCATTTACTCACAAATAGTAAACATGTTTAAACCATTTTTGGCTTAAAATATTAACCTAATTCCATTGACTTCTTGATAAATAAAACGGTATATTCATTGATATATACGGATTGTATAGTAAAATTAGTCAATTTTTATTAATCAATAATAATCATAATTTATATCATTTTTAAAAGTTCATTTCATCACAATATTGTCATATAAGTGCAAAAAAAAGAAGCATATCAGTTAAGATATGCTTCTTAAATTATCTTCATATATGAATCAAAAGATTACATCATGCCGCCCATACCACCGGCTGCAGGATTAGCTGCAGGTGCAGCATTGTTATCCTTTGGTTCTGGCTTGTCAGCAACAACAGCTTCTGTTGTTAACAATAGAGATGCAACACTGGCTGCATTTTGCAATGCTGAACGTGTTACCTTAGTTGGGTCGATGATTCCGGCGTCAACCATATTTTCCCATTTGTTAGTTGCAGCATTGAAGCCAACTTCATTCTCTTGGTTCTTAATGTGTTCAACGATAACTGAACCCTCGAAACCAGCATTTTCAGCGATTTGACGTAGTGGCTCTTCAAGAGCACGTGCAACGATATTGATACCTGTTTGTATGTCTCCTTCTTCTTTAAGAGCAGTAACTTTACCAAGTACGTTCATCAAAGCAGTACCACCACCAGCAACGTAGCCTTCTTCAACAGCAGCACGTGTGGCATTTAAAGCATCTTCAATTCTGTACTTGCGTTCTTTCAATTCTGTTTCAGTAGCAGCACCAACTTTAACAACGGCAACACCACCAGCTAATTTAGCTAGACGTTCTTGTAGTTTTTCCTTGTCAAAGTCAGATGTTGATTCACTGATTTGTTTCTTGATTGTTTCAACACGTTCGTTGATAGCGTCCTTGTTACCTGAACCTTCAACAATTGTTGTGTTGTCCTTTGTAACAGTAACCTTACCAGCTTGACCTAATTGATCCATAGTTGTGTCTTTTAGTTCAAGACCAAGGTCAGAAGTAATAACTGTACCACCAGTTAATGTAGCGATATCTTCAAGTTGTGCCTTACGACGGTCACCAAAACCAGGAGCCTTAACAGCAACAACGTTGAATGTACCACGGATCTTGTTCAATACAAGTGTTGGTAGAGCTTCACCGTCAATATCATCGGCAATGATCAATAGTGCCTTACCTTGTTGAACAATCTTTTGTAGTAATGGCAAGATATCTTGAATATTTGAAATCTTCTTGTCAGTGATCAAGATGTAAGGATTGTCGAGGTCAGCTTCCATCTTGTCGTTATCTGTAACCATGTATTGTGAAATGTATCCACGATCAAATTGCATACCTTCAACAACATCAAGTGTTGTATCAATACCCTTTGATTCTTCAATTGTGATAACACCGTCGTTACCAACTTTTTCCATGGCATCAGCGATTAACTTACCAGTTTCTTCACTAGCTGATGAAACTGAAGCTACTTGAGCAATATCATTCTTACCTGAAACCTTATGTGAAATCTTGTGAAGTTCATCAACAGCAGCATTTGTAGCCTTTTCGATACCTGTTCTGATACCAACAGGGTTAGCACCGGCTGTAACGTTCTTCATACCTTCTTTAACGATTGCTTGTGTCAAAACAGTAGCTGTAGTAGTACCATCACCAGCAATATCATTTGTCTTTGAAGCAACTTCGGAAACAAGCTTTGCACCCATGTTTTCAAAGTGGTCTTCTAGTTCAATACTTTTAGCAATAGTAACACCATCATTTGTAATCTCAGGTGAACCGTAACTCTTTTCAAGAACAACATTTCTACCTTTAGGTCCGATTGTTGTCTTAACTGTATCAGCTAGCTTATTAACACCGTCCATCATCTTTGAACGTGCATCTTCTGAAAATTTAATTTCTTTTGCCATTAATTTTCACACTCCATAATTAAATTCTTTTAGTTAAATTTTTTTAAGTTTAAAATTAATCAATAACCGCCATGATATCTTTTTCATGAAGGATTAAATATTCATTGTCTTCATACTTAACTGTTGAGCCTGAGTATTTATCAAAAAGAACTTTATCACCCTTTTTAACGTTCATAGGTAATTTCTTTCCATCTTCAGTAACTAAGCCTTCACCAACGGCAACAACATCGGCTGTTTGTGGCTTCTCCTTAGCGTTGTTTGCTAAAACAATGCCACCAACTGTCTTTTCTTCTTCTTTATCGACTGTTACAATGACTCTATCTCCAAGTGGTTTTAACAATTTAAATCCCTCCGATTATTATTTTTCTTAGTGTTTATTTTTATATCTTTAGCACTCGAACATCTCTTGTGCTAATCACAAGTTTTATATTAACATTATATTGAAAACATGCAAGTATTTACCTTTAAAAAATGTAAGGAGTAATCATGAATTTTCCCAAAAATCAATTCTTCACCCTGTTAACATATATCCTTTTGTTACTGCTGGGTAGTGTTCTAAACATGTTGTCAATCACTGGTTCAATCTATTTCGTTATTATCACATTAGGTGCCCTAATTGCCACTGGTCTTATGATGTATCTGGTAAAACTAAATGGCCCAAATGATTTCGAAGAAAAAAACGATTTGAATCATAATTTACAATGGATCATTTTAGGAACTATCGGTGCGATTGCCCTCCAATACGGAGTTGGCTTTATTGACCAATTAATTTTCCATACTAGTACCCATTCACAAAACACTATGCAATTGTTATTGATGGTCAAAGCTTATCCATACTACTTCTTGTACGTATTGATCTGTGCGCCTATCATGGAAGAAATCGTCTTTAGACGCATCTTCTTCGCTAATATGATCAAGCCAACTAACATCTATATTGCTGCTATCATTTCAGCATTGTTATTTGCCTTCATGCATCAAGATACCAGATTCATCGTTTATGTAGCCATGGGGCTTTGGTTCTCATTTGTTTATTACAAATCAAAAAACATTTATGCCAGTGCTGGTAGCCACATTCTGATGAATGCCATTGTTTTAACTTTAAGTATGCGTTAATTAAATTATGAATATACTGAAAAAACAGCCCATCGATTGATAGGCTGTTTCTTTGTGTTTAAATCATTTTTTACTACGCGGATTATTATTCCCCACGCTTGTAGGATGCAACGTACTTTTCCCGTTTATCCTCATCAAATTCTTTTTCACTATTAGCGATAATAATTGTTGCCAGAGAGTTACCGACGACGTTAACGGCGGTACGTCCCATATCTACGAGACGGTCGATACCGGCAATGAAGGTCAAACCTTGCATTGGCACACCAATGGTTGATACCGTGGCTAAGAGTACAACAAACGATGCTCCAGGTACCCCGGCCATCCCCTTAGATGTTAACATCAATACGACCACAAGGGTAATTTGTTGTCCTAAACTTAAGTGAATATTATAGGCTTGTGCTAAAAATAGTGCAGCTAATGATTGATAGATAGCTGAGCCATCCAAATTAAAAGTATATCCAGTTGGAATAACGAAACTGACAATACCTTTAGAGGCACCATACTTTTGCATCTTTTCCATCATTTTAGGAAGAGCTGCTTCTGAACTGGCAGTTGTAAAAGCTAAAGTTACTTCATTTTCAATAATTCTGAATAATTCATAGAAACGAACATGGAACAAATGTCCAACTCCAGCCATAACGACAAAGACGAAAAATGCCATGGTTGCATAAGCAATCAGAATGAACAATGCCAATGGTTTCAAAGAGTTAAAGCCCATTTCACCAACAGTAACACCGATCAAAGCACAAACACCAATAGGAGCTAAACGCATAACCCAGTTAGTAACTTTGAACATAACGTTGGCAACAGCATTTAAAGTATCAGTAATAATCTGACCTTGTTTGCCAATAGAAGCTGTTCCCAATCCGAATAGGACTGAGAAGAAGATGATTGGTAACATATCACCCTTACCTAATGATTCAAAAATATTGGTTGGGATAATACTCATCAAGATTGACCAAATACCCGAATGTTTGGCAGTTTTGGCAGTAGCTGTGTATTGACTAATATCCGAACCTTTTAGACTATGTACATCGATAAAGGTACCGGGATGTGTAACATTAGCGACAATAATACCAATAATAATCGCTAATGTTGTCATTATTTCAAAATAAATTAAAGTCTTTAATCCAATTCGGCCTAACTTCTTAATATCACCCATATTGGCGATACCAACTGTTAAACAAGAGATAACAATCGGTAACACAATCATCTGAATCATTGAAATAAACATTGTACCAATGTTCTGCATTACCTGAATAGCAGCTTTATTTTGATAAAAGACCTGACCAAGGATAATACCTAAAATCAAACCAATAATAATTTGCCAGCCTAAACTTACTCGAAAAAATCGTCGTTTTTGCACTTTAAAGTCCCCTTTGAAATCAACATAGTTTTAATTATAGAAGACTTTTTGTAAAAAATGAAATTGATAACGGTTTCAAATTAAAATATTTTTCATTTAATTCATTTTCACGAACAATAATTAGTACAAACCACAAAATAGTTCTATTTTTGCTTAATTCAGCCAATAAAAAAAACAGAACATACGGTTTTTTCAAATCGATATTCTGCATTTTTTTACGTTATTTAATATTTATCTAATCTTCGCCTGATTCTGAAGCAATAATATCCAAATCGCCAGAAAGTGTCCATGAATCAACAGTTGCTGGAACAATTAAATGAATACCCTTGCTCAAATCATAGTCTTTTCCATCAACAGTAATCTTACCTTGACCATTAATTACAGAAATCAAAGTATACTTACCGATTTGATGATGTAATTCGACTGGTTCTTTAATTTCCCAGTGATAAACTGAGAAGAATGGTGATACAGGTGGTTGAACAAATGTTGTAAACTTGTTCTTACCCTCTTCTTTTGATTCAATGTTTAATTGTGGGTCTTTATGAGGAACTGTAATTGTATCCTCTGACTGCTTGATGTGAAGGTCACGCTTCTTACCTGTAGACTTCTCAACACGGTCGTAGTCATACAAACGATATGTTGTATCACTACTTTGTTGTGTCTCTAGAGCCATAATACCCTTGTTCAAGGCGTGAACAGTACCACTTGGTACGTAGTAGAAGTCACCAGTTTTAACTGGAACTTTTCTCAATAGATGATCCCAGTCACCTGATTCAATCATCTTATCAAGTTCAGCTTTATTTTTAGCATTGTGACCATAGATCAAGTATGAACCTGGTTCCGCATCAATAATGTACCAGCATTCTGTCTTACCTAATTCATGCTCATGCTCTGCTGCATATTCGTTATCAGGGTGAACTTGAACAGATAGGCTAGCTTCAGCATCCAAAATCTTTGTTAAAAGTGGGAAAACTTTTCCCTTAGGATTGCCAAATAGTTCACCGTGATTTTTCCAAAGATCATCAACATATTGACCAGCAAATTCGCCATTTTCAACTTGTGATCTACCATGTGGATGACCTGAAATAGCCCAGCATTCACCAATAGTGCCATCTGGAATATTGTAACCAAATTTAGTTTCTAGCTTTCTTCCACCCCAAATTTTTTCGTGGAATACAGGCTTTAAGAACAATGGTTCACTCATAATACTTTCCCCCAAAAAATTATTCTTGCTCTTCCTTCATTGACTTATCACGATCTAAGAAGAAAATCAAAGTCTGCAATTCATTAGCCAAATCAACATAATGAACGCGGATACTACTTGGAACGTTGATAATTACCGGTGTAAAGTTTAGAATTCCTCTAACTCCAGCATCAGACAATAAATCAGCTGTTGTTTGAGCTGCATTTGAAGAAACTGTCAAGATACAGACATCAATTTGTTGCAAATGAAGCTGTTCCTTCAATTCAGATATATCATAAACAGGAACGCCACTCTTAACTGTACCGACAATTTCCTTATTAATATCAAAAGCTGCCGCAATTCGAACATTATTAGTCCGAGAAAAGTTATAATTTAGTAAGGCGTTACCTAAATTACCTACACCGACTAAAGCTACGTTAGTACGCTTGTCTTGATTTAAGAGTTTTTTAAAGAAAGCTACTAAATCGTTTACATCGTAGCCATAACCGCGTTTTCCAAGTGCTCCTAGATATGAGAAGTCACGTCTTATTGTAGCACTATCTATCTTGACCCCTTCTGATAATTCTCCAGAAGAGATCTTTTTTGTACCTTCATCTTTTAAAAATTGAAAATACCGATAATAAATTGGTAAACGCTTTATTGTTGCGTTTGGAACTGTTGTTTTTGTCATAATTTACCACCATATGTGTGTCATTTCACTAACATTTATAGTAAATAAAAATCAACAAAAACGCAACACGTTAAACCTATAAAGACATAATTTATTAAATAATGCTAAAATTGTGAATACATAAAGGAGTTTGAAATTGATTTTATTACAAGCACAAAACATTACAAAAAATTTTGGTACTAAGAAGCTGTTCTCTAATGTCAGCTTTGAAGTACAGGATAATAGCAGGATTGGTCTAGTCGGCCGAAATGGTGTCGGCAAATCAACTATGCTCAAAATTATTTCCGATCAGGAAAGTTATAATAGTGGAAATATTGCTCTAAAAAAGGATACAAATATCGGTTACCTTGCTCAGGATTCCGGTTTAAATAGTGAAAATAAAATTTTTGACGAGATGGAACATGTTTTTGACTATCTAAAAGAACAAGAAAAAAAGATGCATGTCTTAGAAGAAAAACTTGCTGACCCCAATATTCAAGACTACGACAACATCTTGAAACAATACGATCAATTACAAAATACATTCCGTCAAGAAAATGGTTACGGCTATCAATCAGAAATCCGTAGTGTCCTCAAGGGATTTGGATTTGATGAAGATGTTTGGCAAGCTCAAATATCAACCCTTTCTGGTGGTGAGCGTTCACGTTTAGCTATGGCTAAAATGCTATTGGAACATCATGATATTTTACTTTTGGATGAACCAACAAACCATTTGGACATCAATACAGTGGAATGGCTTGAAGGTTATCTCAAAAATTATCGTGGGGCGCTAGTCATCGTATCCCATGATCAATACTTTTTAGACAAAGTTGTTACTGAAATTGTTGAGATCAACCATCACTCTTCAACACACTACTCTGGTAACTATACTTTCTACTTGCAAGAAAAGAAAAAGAATCAAGAAGTAGCTTGGAAACATTATGAAGAACAACAGGCTGAAATCAAAAAGACCGAAGAATACATTCAAAAGAATATTGTCCGTGCTTCTACCACTAAGATGGCCCAAAGTCGTCGTAAAAAACTTGAACACATGGATATCTTAGATCGTCCTGATAGTGACCAAGGTTCCGTTCACTTTAAATTTCAAATTGATAAAGAAAGTGGAAACGACGTATTGCTAGTCAAAGATGCCGCTATCGGTTATGAGAATCACATCATGTCCGAACCAATCAATTTAGATGTCAAGAAAGGAGAACGTGTCGGTATCATTGGACCTAACGGTATCGGTAAATCAACTTTTCTAAAATCTATCTTGGGACAAATTCCAATGATCAAGGGAACAACTCAGTTTGGTGCTAATGTTGAAGTTGGTTACTATGACCAGAATTTGAAAAATCTTGATCCTAAAAAAGATGTTCTCCATGAAATCTGGGATATCTACCCTCGCTTAGACGAGCAAGTAATTCGTAATATGTTGGGAGCCTTTCTCTTCAGTGGTGACGATGTACTCAAACCTGTTGCCGGTCTATCTGGTGGTGAAAAGGCTCGATTAACTCTGACGAAACTAGCTATGGAACACGATAATTTCTTAATCATGGACGAACCTACTAACCACTTGGATATTGACAGCAAGGAAGTTCTTGAAGATGCCTTGAAGAATTTTGAAGGAACTGTTCTTTTCGTTTCCCATGATCGTTACCTTTTGAATACTTTAGCTGATCGTATCGTTGATATTGGTGAACACGGTAGCAAGATTTATCTTGGTGACTACGATTATTACGTGGAAAAAACAACTGATCATCCAACTGAAGAAACACAAACAACTGCTAATGTCAGTGAAAAGAAAGTTCAGTATCAACAGTCCAAGGAACAACAAAAACAAGAACGTAAATTACGTCGTCAAGTTGAAGACTTAGAGAAACAGATTGCTGAACTGGAAGATAAAAATACCGCTATTCAAAAAGAAATGACTAAAGATGAAAATCTGACTTCTTATAGCAAGTTAGCCGATCTTCAAAAGGAACTCGACGAAAATAAACAACAACAGGACAAAGTTGAAGAAGAATGGACTGAAAAATCTATTGAACTAGAAGACTTTACCGACTAGAAAGTAAAACAAAACATTGTCCAACTCTTAGACCAGTGCAGTGATCATCAAATATGATCGCCACACTGGTTTTTTTGGATAAAAAACTGGTTTCAACATTTTTGTTGCCCACATTCTTTAAATTTGATAACTTAATTCATAAAGAATATTTCCAAAGGAGCATAACAATAAAACAAGAAAATTTCTTAATCAGATTCTTTAAGGGTGTCATTATCGCTTTAGGCTTCATTTTACCAGGAGTTTCCGGTGGTGTTTTAGCCGCTATCATGGGGATCTACGAACGAATGTTGAGTTTTATGGCCCACATTCGTCAGAATTTTAAACGCGACTTCCTCTACTTCTTACCCATCGGAATTGGTGGTATTGTCGGAATCGGTATTTTGTCTAAACCTCTTGATTATCTTTTGCAAAATTACCAAGTGATCGTCCTTTGGGGGTTTGCCGGAACAATTATCGGAACTCTACCGACCTTGTTTAAAGAGTCGACATCCCAAACATCTCGAGATAAATATGACCTTACTTGGTTCTTAGCCAGTTTTGTCGGTGGAGGAGTTTTCCTCTTCTTCATGAGTGAAATATTCGGAACTATTCCCGCCAACTTCTTCGGTTTCGTTATCGCAGGTATCTTAATTGCACTGGGAGTCTTGGTACCCGGATTAAGTCCTTCAAATTTATTGATTATTTTAGGACTCTATACACCAATGCTAAAAGGTTTTAAAACTTTTGATCCACTAGTCTTTATTCCCATTGCCATCGGTGGTGTAATCTCATTACTGACATTCTCCAAAGCTATGGAAAAATTGATTCAGCAACACCATTCAAGGGTTTATCACTTCATTTTGGGTATCGTCCTAGCCAGTACGGTTCTGATTCTGATTCCTAATCCATATACAAATGATGGTATTTCTTATATTGGCACAACTGGCCCTGATATTATCTTAAGTTTGGTTTTCTTCGTTATCGGTTGCGTATTAGCACTCTGGATGAGTAGTTTAGAAGAACGTTACAAATAAAATTACGAAAAAAATACTGCCAATAGACTTTTAAAATCTATCGGCAGTATTTTTTATATTGTTTCACTCAGTGTCCATTCAATTTTGCCCGTATAATCGCCTGCAAGGTTAGGAAATTCATTCTTCAATAGAATACCGTCCTCTTCACTCCAAGCGTCTGTAACGTCCGTATTTTGGCTTTCACCACTATTAACAGTATCCTGTTGGGCAATTAATGTATCATCATTCAAAGATTTTGCATTCAAATCCTTATCAATGAAGTACAGTGGTTCAGAATAGCTACTATCTTCTTTATTAAACAGACCTGTTGATTGGGCTGATAATTTCCATTTAGTTCCCGTGCTATTTACATCAATATCCCAATTCCCCGAACGTTTGACGTATTCACCTATCTTGGAACCAGCATTAATTGTTTGAAAACGATAATTATCAACTTCTAATTGTAAATTCTTTTTTGGCTTAATCTTAACTTTATATTCCAAAGTGTTAGAAATACGATCCTTGGAATCTGATAATTTCAACTTGAATGTATAAGTCTTATCAGCTTCCAAACCATTTAACGTATAAGGAATGTCATAAGTTCCTGTCTTAACACCCTTATCAACTTGAATGTCACCCTTTTGTACACCAGAAAGTTTGTTGCCATCTTGGTCATAAACTTCCAAATTACTTAGTAGCTCTTCGCCATCAAAAGTTGACCCTTTCAAATAAGAAATATTACCTTGAAAATGAGCTTCATCACCCAAATTTAATTCCTGTGACAATGAATTAGTATTCTCAATATGTAAAACTTCATTATCAATTACAAAATCAGGACTCATCGTATCACCAGTATAATTATCGGCCTGATAACTAGTATTGACTCCTGACACACTAGTTGTTATTGGCGTGGAACTTTCTGGTCCCTTAACAGTTCCATAAACTTCAATATTAGAATTATCTCCAATTGCATTCATTGATGGAATCGTCACATCAAATCCTTTTACAGTCTTATAACTTGGTGGATCAGTCTCATACTTACCTGGAATCGTTATCGTGACATCCTTTAAATCGGACTTATTAATTTCTTGCGTTTTAGTAGTGCCATCTTCATCTTGATAGGTCATTTTACCAATGACACCATTTGCATCACCATTGTATTCAACATTCTCTGGCAATCCAACTGTAGCTTTGATTTCACCTGACTCAGAAATACCACCACTATAGGCCAATTTCTGTTCTAATTTAATTTCATCACCATCACTAGTTGATAATTCTTTAGTGCTGCCTAAAGTCTTACTACTATTTTTTGTGACATCAGTTATCTGTGAAGTTCCCTTCATATCAACAATCGAAGGCATTTTTTCAATAACCATATCCAAGTCATCAATTGATGACTCTGGAGAACCTGTTGAAGCAGTAAATCCCCAACGAACCTTCTTATCATCACTAGTGCCTATCAATTTAGAAATATCGATACTGAAAGTTTTACTATCCTGAGCTGTTTGCATTTTGTCAGTACCATCAGGAAACTTATCATTAATCAAATATGATAAACGAGCTGTAGTTCCCGTTGTAGGTGGTGTATAAGTGATTTTAAGATGACGCCAACCATTACGTGGATCTTGTGTTTCTGAGTTAGCGACTTCAAGGCCATCATAACCTGTGAAATAAGAATTATTCTGCACTGGTCCACGATGTGTTATGTTGTAGAAATAATTGTTTAGAATAAGACTATAACTATTCTCCATATAAGTAGCGGTATCACCTGGATAATTCCAAGCAATATGACCAGTTTTCAATTGATTCATAACAATATTACCAGGATTAGACATTGAAAATTTGTCATAGTCTAGATAATCATTAACAGAATTTGAAAATGATCCTGCTGTTTTGTTCACATAATGATCAAATTCAATGGCTACACTTTTTTGAATTCCGTCAGAAGCACCAGAAAGTTTTGTTGTAGTAGTTTTGTTATCTGGAGTTCCACCACCCCAAACACCCAAGGTCTCACCCGCAGTTGGAACACCATTACTACGAGAAATTGCTTGGTCACCTAAATCATCATTTTGAAGCACAAAAGCAAAACCATCATAACCATCGACCTTGCTTCCTCCATAGAACCAAACCGAAATTTCTTGTGGTTTACTCAAATCAAAATAGTTATAAGTTTTATTACCATTACTATCTTTAACAGTTCCCCAAAAAGAACCAATTTGCTTTTTCTGCGTACTTGACCCATCTAACAATTGAATAATGTCAGTTGAATCATTATTAGAATCACCCGCACGAATTATTTTACTAGAACTTTTAAAAGCTGTGGTATCGTTAGTTTTTGTATTCGTATAGTATTCTGGAGCCGTAACGAAATCATTTAGCTTCATACCTTTAGGTGCATGCTCATATACACTAGTTCTATCTGGAACTGAATAAGCTTGGACCATGGTAGGCTTAAACAATTGAATGAACGGCAAAAGAAATATAATCAAATAAAGAAATCCTATACGTTTCTTCATAAGATCAACCTCCTTGTCAAACATCGACATCTTATATTTTATAAATATTATATAAGGTTATATCACTTTTTATATATCATATTTGGCAAATTTTATTATCGGATTTTAATTTTTATTAAAAAGCATAAAAAAATCAGATTAAAGTAAAAAATAAGTTATCAATCCAATTAATTTTGAATTGATAACTTATTTTTATTTTTGTAAATACTTATTCTTTATTTTATAAGAAGTTTCATCGATAGCTCTAATTGCATCCGAGTATTTGCTCTCAAAGGCCAAGGCTGTTTTCAGCCCATTATTTTTAAAACCCAACAGTTTTTGATAATGCAATACTTCTTTTTGAGTAAACTCAGTTCCCGACATCAATCCTAAGATAGGAAATTGTTGCGTCTCCTGGGCTACAAAATGCATAATATTGCAAAAATCAATCTCATCAGTCATTGAATTATTAACTGCATATTGATTCAATGCTCTATCCTTAATTTGAAAATCACTGACATGTTCCATGCCACTTTGCCACGATAGATCCCAGACCTTACTTTCAAGATCATATTTAACGCGATACCAAGACTCATCTTCCATTGTAGCAAACACATCATGGTCTGATTCAAAGACTAACACTAAATAATTGTAGATCTTATAGTCCGAAGAAACAGATAAATTGGTAAATGGAATAAACAGATGGTCAATATCGATTCCTGCATCGAGCATCTTCAATCTCTCAATAATATGCATTTTTAAATCAGTAGAAGTTTCATTCTCAGCTGGATCAAATTCAAAACTGGGAATTTCAAAAGTACCATTGTTAGTAGCCTTCGTATAAATCCCATCTGTCCTCTTATCATACTTCAACAGCACGTATGAAATAACCGTTCTATTTTCCATCAATTACACCTCTCATCTTTTTTACCACAATTTTCTAAATTTATTAATCCTTTTTTAGAAATAATTAGTATTATTTGCAATTTGTATATAAAAAAACCTCTAATAGTTGAAATTCAACTTAGAGGTATCATTTTATTCCATATCAAAATCTAAACTAGGATCAGCATTCAAATCTAATTTAGCAAAATCACCTTTATCATATTGAATCTGAGCCATCGCACCGATCATGGCAGCATTGTCACCACAAAGTCTTAATGGTGGGAAAACTAATTCCATATCCATATGACGTTTTTCGATTTCTTCAGCCAAACGTTTACGTAGACCCTGGTTTGCGGAGACACCTCCACCAACAATCAATTGCTTAACGGGATGTTGCTTCAATGCCCTAAATGTCTTGTTGCTCAAAATATCCAATACGGCTCCTTGGAAACTAGCAGCTAAATCATCTTTATTCAACTGTTCATGAACTTGATCAGCATGATGAACACGATTGATAAAGGCACTCTTCAATCCACTGAAACTGAAGTCCAAATTATCTTCTTGTACCATTGCTCTTGGAAAATTGAAAGTATCCTTACCCTTAGCAGCCATTTGATCAACTTTTTTACCAGCTGGATAGTTAATTCCCAAAATACGGCCGATTTTATCATAAGCTTCACCAACAGCATCATCCCTCGTATCGCCAAGGGTGTGGAAAACTCCAGGAGCTGTAACTAAAACAATCTCCGTATGTCCACCAGAAACTAACAAGGACATAAATGGATATTGTAAATCAGTCACAAAGTTAGCTGAATAAATATGTCCGGCTAAATGATTAACTTTAATCAAAGGTAAATTGTGTGCAAATGCCACTGTTTTAGCGGCCATGATTCCGATCAACAATGAACCGACTAAACCGGGACCATAAGTCACAGCCACAGCATCAAGATCACTATAACCAACTTTAGCTTCATCCAAAGCCATATTGATACAACGAGTTACTTCTTCGACATGATGACGACTAGCAACTTCTGGCACTACTCCACCGAAACGCTGGTGACTCTTTATTTGTGTTGCAATAATATTTGATAAAATTTCTTTACCATTCTTAATAATAGCGACGGAAGTTTCATCACAACTACTTTCAAATGACATTATTAACGTATCTTTTTCCACAATGTTCTCCCCTACAAATCAACCATCATTTCTAAAGCATCGTGATGATTTCTAAAATAATACTTTTTATGCACTGTTTTCACCTTAAAACCAAAGGCTTCATATAAGGCAATCGCAGCATCATTAGTTACATCGACCTCTAATGACATTTTCTCAAAACCACGTTTGCGACAATAATCAAAAGCCTGATTTAACAATAAATGTCCAACACCTAAGTTCTGATAATCACTGTTAACTGCTAAATTAGTAATATGCGACTCTGATTTGTCACTTAATGAAATGCCAATAAAAGCTACAACACCGGTCTCATTAACCAATGACAAATAGAGCGCATTCTTATTGCCAATTTCCATTTCCACGATATCAATTGGCCATGGTACCGGAATTGGATAAATTGTTTCTTGAATTCGCATATATTCAATCGAATCATCTGGAATTGCCTTTCGTAGGGTAAATTCCTGTCCGTCGATTGTCACTAATTGTTTTTCAAAATCAAATTTTTCCTTCTTATTACCAGATAAGATATTTTTAAATTTCTTCAACATAGGAAACATTTTTGTCTTCCTTATTACCTTTAGCGTACCAATCGTGTTCCGCCTGAGTTAAACGCAAGTAGGTCGGGATAAAGTTATCAATATCCTTAACAGGTTTGGTTGTCTCTGCAATTTTAGCCAATTTACCAGCAGCCGGCAATGAATTTTCACTCATAATTATTGTTGCTTCAGGAAATTGTTTTTGGATTAATTCTTGTAACCTAGGCGTAGCGTTAATAAACTCTAATTCATTAGGTTCATATTGTTTTAATGTTTCAAATAGATTGGCCATTGAAGTGTGATGATCTGCAATAACAGTTAATAATCTGCCATCACGATTTGTTACATAAACACCAGCAAAAGCATTATCATTTCTGGCATCCATTAGAGGAACTAAAAGATGCTTTTTGTCACCATTTGCAGCCAAGAGTTTCAAACTAGAAACTCCCACTAATTTTTTGTTCAAAGTGTCAGCTAATGTCTTAGCTACTGTCACAGCAATTCTTACACCTGTGTAAGAACCTGGACCTTTGGCAACAGCAATTAGATCAATATCATTCACTGTAAGTCCTGCTTCTTGCAAACCATCTTGAATATCAGGTAGCAAAGAAACACTATGTGTCTTCTTTTCAGTTGACTCTATATGCGCCAAAACCTTGCCATCTACTACTACGGCAACAGATAACGGTTTATTCGATGTGTCAAACGCTAATATTTTCATAATTATCCCTCATTCTTAATAGAATTATTTTAACACATAATTTTAAACAAAAAAAAATCGACCTATCGGCCGATTCTATTAAATTTTGAATTATCTATCCATCTTAATACGATGAAGAGAAGTCCAGTTTGATAAACCAGACTAAATGCCTCTTTCGCAAGTCTCGGTATTAACAATGTAACATAAGGTATATTAGTCATCATGTGAATCCACAAAGTATTAAGCCCTGTATTTACAATCACTGTAATTAACAAAACTGTAATAAATGTTCTCAGGATCGTAACTTTATGATTGTACAACATATATCCATAAATCACTCCAGATACTAGGGCGGTTAAAGTAAAACCCCAAAAGAAACTGCCTCCCGTCGCCATAATTGTATGACTGATAATATCTGCTAGAACATTGGCAATTCCAGCCTTCACAGGACCAAAGTAATATCCCAATAATCCAACGGCAATGAAGCTAAAGCCTACCTGTAACATGTTGCTACCAATCGACAACTTTGACAATACCATTTGCAATGCTATTAGCAAAGCCATCCACGTAATTCCTTGAACACTAACGACTTTCGTTCTACTGTTCATAATCGACATCTCCCAACGGAGCTGCCACAGAATATAAAAGAGACATATATAAAGTGGCGAATGCGGAAACAAGATCGCGAGAAAACTATCTTCGTCCGATGTTCACATTCCGTTCCATCAGCACTTAACGCCTTGAATCCTACCCCAAATATTTTTGAATACTTAAATATGGTAGCACAATAAAATAACTATACAAGTAATTGGTTTTTGGATAAGGTTTTGCTAAGGATGTCGCCCTCCGCAACAAGCACTATTGCTCTGGAACGCTGTGGACGCTGATTTGAGCCAATTGAAGTTCACAATTGTCTCAAATACAGGTCTTATACTAAGCGACAAATCGCTAAGTATAATTTCACGGCTGAGACCAATAGCACTTGTTACTCCGGGCTGAATAGTAATTCTATTTTGTATTTTTCTTTCTAAATTTTTAGGCAAAAATAAACAGTATCTATTCAAAATTCCACACGACTGTAAAATTCTAAATAAATACTGTTTTTAATTAACGGAACTATATAATAAAAATCATTTTCTCGTCGATATTAAAATCCGCAAAATAAAAAATCAGAACACTATCTAATCCTTGTGGAGGATGGCATCAAATGATAACTAAACTAAAGAACCACTATCCCTATTTATCTTCCCATCCCAATTGAGCAATAACATTCAATGTATCGCCATTCTTTATCCAATGAGTTGATGTGTGGTTTTCTGAATCTACCTTAGCAAATGACAATGGTTCACTTTCCAAATTAAGTTCTTTTTCATACTTAATGTCCATACTCTTCAAATGATGACTGGCAATATAATCCGTATCTAATGTATCTACCATCCAGTCAAAATAGTAAGAGTTATTAACATGTTTATTAACATCGATATTGTAGTAACCGATATGTTGTGGTTGTTTGAAATCATAATCTTCGGGTACACGTAAACGAGCAAATCTCTGAATTCGATTAACCTCTTCAGCCCCAAATTTATTTTCCAAACGATCTGCAGCACTGACGATTTTACGCTCCTTAATATCAATCAAAACAAAAGCACTTTGGGCTTTGACCATAACATTACCGTCCATATCTTCAACCCAGAAATCACGATAGAAAAAGTACTTATTATAACTTGTTGCTTGTGTAGTAACTTTTAATTTTTGTCCTAAATGTGGCATTTGATTGATATCCATATGATATTGAACAACTACCCATCCTAAGCCATTGTTCATAACCATCTCTGTACTATCAGCATCAGCTTGGTGTAATTGTTTTTCGGAAGTTAGTAGCATAATGTCAATCAAGGCTGATAAACGGATATCACCTGTAAAATTGACAAAATAATATGGTACTTCTACTTCCATTGAATATGTTTCTCTGTCTGTCACTATTCTTCCTCTCCAATTCCATGATAAAGGTTATACACCGTTTGTTTCTTCAAACCATTGCCAGCGGCTACTTCTTTGATAGCCTTATTAGGTTTCTTACCGTGGTCTATCAAGTTATCCACTGCCGCCACTAAATCAGCGTCTGAACTAGTTTCCATTTGATCAGCTGGTTTCCCTGCAATTATTAAAACATACTCACCCTTAGGATCATTTTCTTCATAATATTGGGCGACATCTTGTAAACTACCACGTAAAAAAGCTTCGTGAATCTTAGTCAATTCACGAGCCAAAGTTATCTGTCGCTCTGGACCAAACTTGGCAATTAAATCTTGAATCGTCTTCTTCACTCGATATGGCGATTCATAAACAATTGTTGTTTCATTACGATTAGCCAAATCCACTAAAGCTTCTGTTCTTTCTTTTCCCTTACGAGGTAAAAAGCCAAAGAAATAAAATGGCTGTGGTTCTATACCAGAAGCTATTAGAGCCGTTATTGAAGCCGTAGCACCTGGTAGTGGGACTACTGGAATTTCTTCCTTAATAGCAGCTTTAACTAGCTCTTTACCCGGATCACTGATCGATGGAGCTCCAGCATCACTAACCTGTGCGATTTTTAGACCTGAATTCATTTTTTCAATTAATTCGGGAATCCTTTGAGCAGTATTATGTTCATGAAAACTTATTAATTCTGTTGGTATTTCAAAATGATTTAATAAATTTTTAGTATTACGTGTATCCTCAGCTGCGACTAGATCTGCTTCCTTCAAAGTGTTAACAGCTCGAAAAGTCATGTCTTCTAAATTACCAATGGGCGTTGGCACTAAAAAAAGGCAGCCCTTCGAATTATCAACAAAACTCTTTTGTTCCTTCATTCAAATAGCTCCCCTTACTTAAATCTTTTTAACTTTTTTGTTCTTTTTCCAGTTAGTTCCATATAAAACGTTCATGCAGAAAAGACATTCTTCGTCATTATCACGGTGTGAACCGTAATATTGTTGGCAAACATGAAATCCCTTGCGATATAGTTTTTCCAAATTCAATCGCGAACCAGATAACGTGTTACCATTAAAATCCTTTTCCTCGTAACCAACCTTTTCTAAATGTTTGCGAAGATTTTGGTTTTCCAACTTAATCTCTTCGTTCTTTTCCAAAGTATCGGATAGTTCCTCTTTTAGCAAAGAAACTTTTTTACTTATATCATTTAGTTGATTTGTGATTGTTTCAAATTCATCATATAAATCTTTCTCTGCCATGATTTCACCTACTAATCCACAAATTTTAATGACAAATCTTCTAAAATTGCTTGAAACGATACATTACTTTTCCACATTTGTTCAGCTGTGAATAAGTCATCAGACATCCCTACAACTTTTTTGATTCCTTTATTTGAGAGTAAATCTTCTGTCGTTAATGTTGATTTTTCTAAATTGTACCTAATTGATAATATATCACTAAACATTTGATTCAACATGTCGAAAACCAAATGTTGCTGATTTTTATTCTCTACTAAAGGCATGATATCAGTCTGAATATCGATAAAACTATTTATTTTTTGTTTATTGATTTCTTTTAACCAATTCGTGATTGCAATCAATAGTGATTGGTATTTATCAGCTGTAATACTTTCCAAATATTTAATATCGGTGACTTTCAAGGCATCCTCGGCTTGTTCTTTTTTAAAGCCTTCATTAATTAAACTTTCAATTTCATCTTCATTACTTTTATTCGATAAATGAAATATTTGGACACGTGATTGAATTGTTGGCAAAAGTTGTTTTGCAGAATCAGCCAGTAAAATAATCATCAGATTACCCTCTGGTTCTTCAATCGTTTTTAACAAGTTATTACTGGCCGCATTGGTCATCTTCTCAGCCTCATCGATGATCAAAATTCGTCTTTTACCTTGCGTTGCCGTCATATTAGCTTCTTTTTTAAAGAATTTAATATCATCGACTCCGATACTCTGCTTCTCGGTTTCCACCTCTAAAACATCTGGATTATCCCCAAGGGCAATTGTACGACATTTTTGGCAAGTTTGATCAGGAGCGCCGTTTTGAAGATTCTCGCAAAATTGACTCTGGGCTAACCAAATAGCCATTTGCTGTCTAACCTTGGAAGAAGCACTGTCAATCAAATAAGCGTGCGACAACATATTGGAAGAAATAATTTTTTGAAATTCTTGAACAACTTTAGGCTGCTCAGTTTGTAAATTTTCCATTTCTAGAATCTCACGAATTTATCAACTGGTAAGATGAAACAAGTAGCACCGCCGACTTGAACCTCAATAGGTTCAGCCAAACTAGAAGCAGCTTCTGGCATTAAGAATGTTGGTGTAACGTATTGAGAACGTGTATGACAATTCTTCTTAATGATTGCTAAGACCTCATCAACCTTCTCTTCTTCAACACCGATAATAAAGGTACAATTACCAGCCTTCAAGAAACCACCAGTAGATGGTAATTGAGTGGCTCTAAAACCACCTTTAACAAGCTTTTCTTGTAGTTGTTGACTATCTTTATCTTGAATGATGGCTAAAATTAATTTCATAGTTATTCTCCTTTAGTAAAAATATTAGGAAATCTTTGCACAATAATTTCAACAGCATCCTGAACTACTTTATCAGGTGCTTGAGCTGCATCAACCGTCTTGATACGTTCAATGTTATCCCTAACAACTTCTTTGTAAGAATCATAGACACGTTCGTGGAAACTCATAGCAGCTTTTTCTAAACGATCCATCTGTCCAGCATGATCTTTTTTGATTCGAGCTAATCCTACATCGGGAGTCACGTCAAAGTAAATTGTTAAATCTGGCAAATGTCCCTCAATCGCAAAGTTATTAATATCAGCGACCTCTTTAGTACCGATCTGGCGTCCACCGCCTTGATAAGCAATTGAACTGTCCACAAATCTATCACTCAACATAATTTTACCTTCAGCTAAGGTTGGTAAAATTACATCAATTAAGTGTTGACGTCTAGCTGCTGCATACAATAATGCTTCTGTTCTGGCATCCATCTCTTCATCATGAATATCCAAAATGATTTTTCTGATTTTTTCAGAAATTTGACTACCACCAGGCTCTCTTGATAAGACAATTTCCTTATCAGTTTTGGCCTGCAACAGTGGCATAATTTTTTTCAGAGCTGTCGTTTTACCAGCTCCATCTGGTCCTTCAAACGAAATAAATATTCCTGGCATATAATATCTCTCCTAGATGATTACTACTATTTTACTTGAAATTGGAAATAAATGAAACTTCCTAAGATATTATTCTAAGAGAATGACAACTGAAATATACCGTTCTCCACAACAAACTCGATTGGTCTGGACTGAATCCCATTCTATTTAATCACCTAATTTTCTATTATTTAAAGTAAAAAAATAACAGTATCTATTTAGAAACTCCATACGTATATTTTATACGCACTAACGGAATTCTAAATAGATACTGTTTTTTAATTTTCGAATTAACTGAAACTAAGTAAGCGGACGACGGCATGCCATCTGTATTACCAGTGTTTTTCAGCACGGCTAGGTTGCTTCAAAAATGTATCCTCATCTCCGAAAATAATATTTGTCGTAGCCTTAGCTTTAGCTTTTCTTCTTCTTGCTTCTAGATACAAAAATTGATACTTCAATTGATCGAGTTTTAACTTGATTCTTGTCGTATCATCGATATCAACTGAATTATTCATCATTCTCTGTGTATTACCGATTCTTTGTTGAATCTGATGAATATTATCTAAGAGGCGATCATCTTCCATTTTTTGGACAGATATCTTTTTTCTACCAAACATGTTAAATCTCCCTGCGACCTAGAACCGCACTCTTCAAAGTCATTTCATCCGCATATTCAATATCAGATCCAACAGCTAATCCATGTGCTAATCTAGTTACTTTTATTCCTGCTGGCTTAACTAATTTGGCTAAATATTGAGCAGTTGCTTCTCCTTCTGGCGTCGCATTAGTTGCAATAATTAATTCTTTAACATTCTGATTAGTCTTTAAGCGATTCAGCAACAACTTAATATTCAAATCTTCTGGGCCAACTCCATCGACTGGCGATAAGACCCCTCCTAGAACGTGATACAGACCGTTATAACCATTCATATCATCCAAAGACATAATATCTTTAGCTTGTTCAACGACTAAAATAACTGACTGATCACGACTCTTATCACTACATATATTACAAATATCCTCAGTAGTAATATTTCCACAAATTCTACAACTCTTTAAATCTGTCTTTGCGGAAATTAAATTATCGGCAAACTCTTGTACTTGGTCTTTATCCATTCCAAGTGTAAAGAATGCCATTCTGGTTGCAGTTTTGCGACCAATTCCTGGTAGCATCATATAGCTATCAATTAATTTAGATATTGGTTCTGGATATTTCATTACATCAACCCGTTTGTGTATTTACCTAATTTAGCTTCTTTATCATTATCAACAGCTTCGAAGGCATTATTCAAAGCATCGATCAACATATCTTGCAAAGTGTCTGGATCATCTGGATCAATAATCTTTTCACTGATTGTCATATCAGCAATTTTCTTATCACCAGTTACCTTAACTGTGACAAAATCATCAACTGACTTACCTGTATATTCTGTTTTGTTAAGTTCTTCAGTTGTTGCTTGAACTTCTTTTTGCATCTTTTGGGCTTGGCGCATAATGTTAGCCATGTTTCCACCCATTCCACCCATATTTGGCATACCTTTACTCATAAATAATTCCTCCTAGTCATTTTTTATATCAACTATATCGTCACCAAACAATTTTACAGCTTCATCAACGGTGGGATCAGTTTTCTTTTTTGGTTCTTGCTTTGATTCTACATTGCCTTGATTGTTTAAATCAATATTATTGTCAATATATTCTTTACGAATCTTTGGCCAGTCAGCTTTAGGAACTAAAACAATTTGAGAATCCTTCTTCATCAGACGACTGACATTGTTCTCTAATTCTTTTAAAAATTCTGAATCATCTTGAGCCTGTTCAAACCACATCTCATAATCAAAGGCTACAACAACTCCTTCAGATGACGCAGCCACAGGTTCGGCGACCTTCATCATAGCACGTTGAGTTATTGAAAGCATACTCATTAAATCGGGCCAAATTTCTTTGGCAGCCATTAGATCTTTTTTAGTGGCACTACCCAAAACTTTATAGATAGCCGTCTTATTTAACCGAGCATTAGTATTAGCTCGACGCCGAGTCTTCTTAGGCTCAGTTTTTTTAACCACAGTTCCAGTTGAAAGATCCTTTACTTCATTTTGTAAATGTGAAACTTCATCTCTCAACTTATCTAATTCAGCACTGCCAACCTGATTATCACTAGTTTCATTGGTTGCTGCCGGTGCTGTACTTTGTTGAACAATCTTTGGCTCACTGATTTTAACGGTCAAGATTTCCATATAAATATCAGTTTGATTCGAATTTTTCAAATTCTTTTGCGTTGCACTGACTTGATCAACTATATAAAACAGGCGTGAATTGTCAAACTTATCTGAAATAGCTAATAACTCATCAGTCATCACTGACTTATCCATTTTACTAGATAAATCTGAATCCGAATTATACAAAATCAGATTTCGACAAACACGAATAATCATTTCCGTAAAACGTAATGCTGAACGTCCACTAGCTAAAATCTGATACAGATTAGTTAAAGCTTCAGCTGGATTATTTTCAGCAATAGCTGTCATATAGGAAACAATCTGTTCATTACTCAAAGCACCCGTTACTTCTTGGGCATTCTTCAAGGTTAATTCATCATCACCATATGACAAAGCCTGATCCAAAATACTCAAAGCATCACGCATTCCACCCTCAGCGGAAGCAGCGATAATATTTAAAGCTTCTTCATCATATTTGATATTCTTATCATTTAAAATAAATTCCATTCGTTTCAAAATATCCTGACGTGAAATACGACGGAAATTGAAACTCTGTGTTCTAGAAATAATTGTTGCAGGAATCTTTTGTGGTTCGGTTGTAGCCAAAATGAACATGACATTAGCTGGTGGTTCTTCCAAAGTCTTCAATAAAGCATTGAAGGCACCTTGTGAAAGCATATGAACTTCATCAATAATGTAAACTTTAAACTTGGCTTCGGTTGGTGCGTATTTTACTTTGTCTCTAATATCACGGATCTCTTCAACACCGTTGTTAGAAGCCGCATCAATTTCAATTACATCATTCAGACGGTTCTCATTTGCAGCTTTACAAATTTCACATTCATTGCACGGTTCGCCATCATGTGGATTAAGACAATTCACCGCTTTGGCTAAAATTTTGGCACAGGATGTCTTACCAGTACCACGTGGACCACTGAACAAATACGCATGACTGGTCATCTGACTAGCAACCGCATTGCGTAGTGTCTGAGTAATAACATCTTGGCCGATTACATCAGAAAAAGTTTGGGGACGCCAAACTCGATAAAGTGCTTGATATGCCATTTTATCTCCTTTAAAAATCTAATATATAAATTTTACCACAAGATTTTTGACAAATACTGCTTGGTAAAAAATTGGCGAATTTTATAATCAAGTTAGCCACTTTCAATAAAAGCTCAAAATAAAAA
>NZ_AZES01000155.1 GCF_001434985.1 Companilactobacillus paralimentarius DSM 13238 = JCM 10415
GAGATTAAAAAACTGGTATTGATTATTCATCAATACCAGAAAGTATAGAACCAAAATAAGAAATAAAAAAAAGAGAGTGGTGTAAAGAAAAAAACTTTACACCACTTCTTTTTTTGTGTATACTAACAAAGTTAAGTATTTAGGAGGAAACAAACATATGTCAGTTAAAATTAGAATGAAACGTATGGGTAGCAAATTACGCCCATTTTATAGATTAGTTGTTGCAGATTCACGTTCACCACGTGATGGCCGCTTTATTGAACAAGTTGGTTACTACAACCCAATCTCACAACCAGAAGAAATCAAACTTGATGACGACAAGATCGTTGAATGGTTGAACAAAGGTGCACAACCTTCAGATACAGTTCGTCACTTGTTGAAACAACATGGTATTATGCAAAAGTTCCATGAAAGCAAGTTTACAAAATAGTTATTTTGATGGGGCCAGATAAAACGATGTTTTGTCAGGGTCCTATTTATTTATCACGGAGGAAAAATGACCGAAAAATTATATCGAGTTGGTACTATCGTCAATACGCATGGTATTAAAGGTGAATTAAGAGTCGTTCCAATTACAGATTTTCCAGAAGATCGTTTCAAGGCAGGTTCTAAGTTAGTCTTTAAAAAGAATAATTCTAGTGAAGAATTCACAGTAGAGTCAGCTCGTAAACATAAGAATTTTGTTCTTTTGAAACTAAAGGGATATGACAACATCAACGATGTTGAAAAGTATGTTAAATCAGAGCTTTTTGCTAGTGGTGAATTAACTTCCGAATTAAACGAGGGTGAATTTCTTTATAAGCAAATCATTGGTTTGCAAGTAGTGGATAAAAACCTTGGTGAAATTGGAAAGATTACTGAGATCATGGAATTAGGTCCAAACGATGTTTGGGTTGTAAAAGGGACTAAATATAAGGAAGTTTTATTGCCTTATATTGAAGATGTTATTAAGAATGTTGATCTCGACAAGCAAATTGTTGAAGTCGAAATACCGGATGGATTGATAGATTAATGGATATTACAATTTTAAGCATTTTTCCAAGAATGTTTCAGGCGCTAAATGAATCTTTGATTGGTAAAGCTCAAGAAAGGGGACTCGTTAATATTGATGTAGTTGATTTTCGTGATTTTACAACGAATAAACAGCATCATGTTGACGATACAACCTATGGTGGTGGGGCAGGCATGCTTTTGCAAGCTCAACCAATTTACGATGCTATGGATTATGTCGAAACGAAAAAGCCAGGTCGGAAACGGGTAGTCCTACTCGATCCAGCTGGTAAAACTTTCAATACAAAAATGGCACGTGACTTTGCTAAAGAAGATCAATTAGTTTTTATTTGTGGACACTATGAAGGTTTTGATGAACGAGTTAAAGATCTAGTTACGGATGAAGTTTCAATCGGTGATTATATTTTGACTGGTGGTGAATTACCCACTATGAGTATGATTGATGCGACATTACGTTTTGTACCTGGAGTTTTAGGCAATTCGTTTTCTGCTGAGGAAGAATCGTTTTCGAACGGCTTGTTAGAGTATCCACAGTATACTAAACCAGCTGATTTCCGTGGTAAGAAGGTTCCAGATGTTTTGACAAGTGGTGATCATGAAAAGATTCGTCTTTGGAGATTAACACAAGCCTTGAAAAAAACTTTGGAACGTCGACCAGATTTATTGGAAACTGCAAAGCTGACGGATGAAGAAAAGAAATTACTCAGAAAAATTCGTCAAAATATATAGTTTACAAGTTCGTCCAAATAAAGTATCATTGTAAGAGTGTTTGGACACATATTAACGATATTCCGCTGTATGTCAGAGATATATAAGAGTGTCGAATTAGGGAGAAATTATTCATGAATGAATTAATTCAAGATATTACAAAAGAACAATTACGTTCTGACATTCCTGACTTCCGTAGCGGTGACACTATTCGTGTACATGCTAAGGTTGTTGAAGGTACTCGTGAACGTATTCAATTATTCGAAGGTGTCGTAATCAAGAGACATGGCTCAGGTATCAGTGCTACATACACTGTACGTAAGATGAGTAATGGTGTTGGTGTTGAAAGAACATTCCCATTGAACACACCTCGTGTAGAACAAATTGAAGTTATCAGACATGGTCGTGTACGTCGTAGCAAGCTTTACTACCTACGTGCTCGTACAGGTAAGGCTGCTCGTATTAAGGAACGTCGTCGCGACATCTAATTAATACATTTTAATGCAACTAAACTTCAAAAAATAAACCATCACGTTGAATTTTATAATTCAATGATGGTTTATTTTTTTATATATTTAATTGAAAATCTGATTGAAATATTCCAAGTAAAATTTTTGATCTTTTGGAGTTGCAACAATTTTAGTAACACTAGTATTTCGAGGCTCGGGGATACTCATCATGTCCTGGGGTTTAAGAACATCTAACACGGCGGCCTTAACAGTAAAACCGTGTGTAACGCAGATAAGTTTGTCATTGGGGTATTTATTCAGGGCATCTTCTAAAAAGCCGTGTACCCGTGTAACAACGTCTTCAAATCGTTCTCCATCGGTGGCATACTTCGTATAGAATGGTAAAACGTCATTCCAATATTCATTGTAGGCATCAGGATGAATTTTCTTTAAATCAGCATTTTTTTGTCCGTCCCATTGTCCATAAGATATTTCCACCAATCTTTTATCATAAGAGATTGGTAAATTGGCCTGTTTATTCAAAATTGTAGCTGTCTGTTGAGCACGCTTTAAAGGGCTACAGATAATACGATCTGCAAAGCTGATATCAAAATTCTGAGCCAGAGTCTGGGCTTGTTGTTGACCGTGATCATTTAAGTAAGTCATTTCGGTATTAATATTGCCTTGTTTCATTTTCATCACGTTGGCTTTAGTTTGTCCATGACGGATGAGATAGAATTCAGTCATAATTTCTCCCTCGTGGTTAAATTATTATCTATTATAGAAGAAGTTTTGCAGATAATAAAAAAATCACTCCGCAAAAGAGTGATTTAAAAAATTTGGGAACGATATAATCCAACAACTTTACCAAGTATCTCTACGTTATCTAAGATAATTGGATCCATTGTATCGTTTTCAGGTTGTAGGCGGTAATGTCCATTTTCTTGATAGAATCTCTTGCAAGTGGCTTCGATATCTTCAGTCATAGCGATAACAATTTCACCATTATTGGCAAAATTTTGTTCATGTACTATAACGTGGTCACCATCGTAAATACCACAATTGATCATACTTTCTCCGTGAATTTCAAGCATGAATAATTCACCAGAATCACGATTTAAGTCAGGTGGAATTGGAAAATATCCATCGGGATTACGTTCAGCTGTGATTGGTTGTCCAGCAGCAACAGTACCGAGGATAGGAATTTGTTTTGATTTGATACCGATGGAATTTAAACCTGCACCAGTAAGTTCGATTGCCCTAGGTTTAGTAGGGTCACGTTGAATAAAACCTTTTTTTTCAAGACGAGATAGATGACCATGTACCGTTGATGTAGATGATAAGTCTACAGCTTCGCAGATTTCTCTGACAGTGGGCGGATATCCATGTTCATCTAAATAATCATAAATACATTGTAGAATTTGTGACTGTTTAGAGCCTTCAGCTTTTGACATTAGAACACCTCATTGTTAATATCTTAATTAGATTGTATCAAAATATGAATACAAGTTCAAACAAGTGTTCGATATAATGGGGAGAGTTAAAATTATGAACGAACAAGAAGAATTGCTCAAAAAAATTAATAAATTAGCTCATAAGGCTAAAGATGGAACTATTACTAAAGAAGAAGAAGATCAACAAGCCGAACTTAGAAAAGAATATTTGAAGAATTTTCGTGCCAGTTTTAGATCCCAACTTGAAATGACACGTGTGTTTGATAAGCAAGGAAATGAGGTCACACCGGAGAAAGTTAGAGAGATTCAACGTAAAAAGGGTTTACGTGACGATTAACACTTTCAATTAGAGTGATTTTTTTGTAATATTAATAGATGTATGGAAAGGGTGAAACATAAATGGGAACAACAATAATCGTTGGTATTATAGCCTTATTAATCGGTTTAGTTGGTGGATTCTTTATTGCCAGATGGTATATGAAGAAGTACTTCCAAGATAATCCACCAATCAGCGCAGATATGATTAAGCAAATGATGGCTCAAATGGGACAAAAACCATCACAAAAGAAACTTAACCAATTAATGAGTACTATGAAAGCATCACAAAAAAAGAAGTAGTAAGTTAAATTAATAGACGATATGCATATTTTAATATGTGTATCGTCTATTTTTTTGTCTAAAAAATCAATTGCTCTTTATTTACGAACTATGATATTAATAATATCTAAAAAAATCTAAATTAAAACGATAAATGCGAATATTAATTAAAAATAATTGAATTAAATACGTGTTTTGTATTGAAAGAATTTTCATATCTTGATAGAATTTGGTTACCAAAGACAGAAAGGTGGAAAACCAATGAGTGATGTAGCGATAGTTATGGGATCAATTTCGGATTTACAAGTTATGCAGAACACAGTTGATGTTTTGAAAGACTTACAGGTCAGTTATGAAGTCAAAGTGATCTCAGCACATAGAACTCCTCAAGAGATGCTGGATTTTGCAAAAACGGCACGTTCTAATAACTTTAAAGTGATAATAGCAGGTGCAGGAGGCGCCGCTCATTTACCAGGAATGATTGCTTCATCAACTAGCTTGCCAGTTATCGGTGTTCCAGTACCATCTAGATATTTAAAAGGGATGGATTCTTTATTGTCAATTGTTCAAATGCCTGCTGGTGTTCCAGTGGCAACAGTCTCTATTGGTGAAGCTGGAGCTAAGAATGCTGCCATCATGGCGACAAAGATCTGTGCTTTACAAAATCAAGATTATGAACTTTCTCTGAATGGTTACACCAAGGCCATGCATGATAAGTCATTGGAAAGTGGGAAAAATCTTGACTAAAACAATCTTACCGGGTGCAACCATCGGAATTATCGGCGGGGGTCAACTCGGACAAATGATGTCTTTTTCAGCAAAGGAAATGGGTTATAAAGTTATTGTTCTCGATCCCACGCCAAATTGTCCAGCAGCACAAGTTTCCGACGATCAAATTGTTGCTGCATATGACGATTTAGCTCAATTGATTGAATTAGCCAAGCGTTGTGATGTTTTGACTTATGAATTTGAGAACGTCGATGCTGAAACAATCAATGAGGTGAAAAAATATACAGAAGTGCCTCAGGGTACTAAGGCTTTAACAATTACTCAAGATCGCGTTTCTGAAAAGAATTTTATTGAAAAAAGTGGTTTTTCAACAGTTCCGCATGTTGTTATCAATAATATTTTTGAATATCATCGTGCTGTTGAGAAATTAGGAACTCCAGTAATTGTAAAAACTACTCGTGGTGGCTATGACGGTAAAGGCCAGATTCTGATCGAAGATCCTGAAAAGGTTTGTTATGCCGATATTGAAGAATTATTGATGCATGGAACTTGTATCGTTGAAAAAAAGATTGCCTTGAAAAAAGAAGTCTCAGTTGTTGTCGCGGCTAATAGTTCTCAACAAACTTCTATTTTCCCCGTTATTGAAAATATTCATCGTCATAATATTCTGCACCTAAGTAGTTGTCCAGCAGAGATTAGTACAGAAACCGAAAATGAGATTTACCAAATTGGTGAGAAGTTAGCTCAAAATTTAGAATTAGTCGGTACTATGTGTATTGAATTCTTCATTTCTACGATAAATGAAGTTTTTGTTAATGAAATTGCTCCACGTCCGCATAATTCAGGTCATTTAACAATTGAATCGTGCAATATTTCTCAATTTGATGCTCATATCCGTGGTGTTTGTAATCTGGCAATGCCAAAAGTTCGACTTCTACAATCAGCAGTTATGGTCAATCTATTAGGACAGCATTTACAGCCAGCTAAGGAAGTTTTACCAGAACACACTGAATGGCATTTTCATGATTACGGTAAAGCTGAAAGTAAAAATAATCGTAAAATGGGTCACATTACAATTTTGAGTGACGATTTACGAGAAACAAAGAGTTCTGTTGAAAAAAATTCGATTTGGGATGTGTAAATCATGACTGAAAATAATTTACTTTATGAAGGTAAAGCTAAGAACATTTATAAAACAGACAAAGAAAATGAACTTTTGATGGTCTATAAAGATCAAGCAACGGCCTTTAATGGCAAGAAAAAAGAAGTGTTACCGGGTAAAGGTGTTTTGAATTGCCGTATTTCTACTTTGGTATTTGATTATTTGATTAAAAATGGCGTAAAAACTCATTTGATTGAAAATCTATCAGATCATGAACAATTAGTTCAAAAGAGTGAAGTTTTCCCATTAGAAGTAGTTTTGAGAAATATTGGTTCAGGTAGTTTTGTACGTAAATTCCACCTTGAAGATGGTTTGAAGTTGAGAGAACCAATTATTGAGTTTTATTACAAGAGCGATGCATTAGATGATCCTTTTATCAATGAGTCGCAAATTCATGCTTTGCGTATCGCGGATAAAGAGGAGATAGCTCGGATCAAGCAGATGACACTAGAAATCAATCAACTATTAATTCCGTTTTTTGCCCAAAGTGATTTTGATTTAGTTGACTTCAAATTGGAGTTTGGAAAAGTTAATAATGAAATTATTTTAGTAGATGAATTTTCACCGGATAACTGTCGTTTGTGGGATAAGACAAGTCATCATTCGATGGATAAAGATGTTTTTCGTAAGCATGAAGGCGATTTAGTTAAGACGTATCACTCAGTTTTAGAAAGATTGACAACACGATAGGAGTAAATGATGAAATTAGTTAAAGTTTATGTGACACTCAAACCCTCTGTTTTAGATGCCCAAGGAGAGGCGATTAAATCAGCTATTCAGACTATGGATTATGACAAAGTTTCTGGTGTCCATATGGGAAAATACTTCGAATTGAATTTTGAAGATTATCCTGATTTGGAAAAAGATATCGATACAATCTGTGACAATTTGTTAACCAATCCTAATATCGAAACATACCGTTATGAGATCATGGAGGCTGAATAAATGAAGTTTGCCGTTGTTAATTTTCCCGGATCTAACTGTGATATGGATCTGTACTATGCCATTAAAGACGGTATCAAGGAAGAGGTAGAACTAGTTGATTATCGCAAAACTAGCTTAGCAGGATTTGATGGTGTTTTAATTCCAGGTGGCTTTTCTTATGGCGACTATTTGAGAAGTGGTGCAATTGCTGTTCATGCTCCAATTATTAGTGAAATCGTCCGTTTTGCCAATGAAGGTAAGTTTGTTTTAGGTATCTGTAATGGATTCCAAATTTTAACGGAATTGCATTTATTGCCGGGTGCACTGATTCAAAATGAAAAGAGTCGTTTTATTTGTGAGACAGTTACTTTACAAGTGATGAACAATCAAACAATTTTTACTAATCGATACACCGAAAACGAAAAAATCCGTATACCGGTTGCTCATGGTGAAGGTAGATA
Source organism: Companilactobacillus paralimentarius DSM 13238 = JCM 10415 (assembly GCF_001434985.1). GTDB lineage: Bacteria > Bacillota > Bacilli > Lactobacillales > Lactobacillaceae > Companilactobacillus > Companilactobacillus paralimentarius. Next base: position 7,496 of record NZ_AZES01000155.1, read on the forward strand.
TTACTGTGATGAACAGACTTTGGAAGAATTAAAGGCCAATGATCAAATTGTTTTCCGTTATGACGAGAATATTAATGGAAGTGTTGATCAAATTGCTGGTGTAATGAATCGTCAAGGAAATGTTTTAGGAATGATGCCTCATCCGGAGCGTGCTTTGGAAGATATCGTGGGTTCTTCCGATGGGCTTAAACTATTTCAATCAATAATCAATCAAGTAAGGGTGAATAATTAATGACTGAACCTACTGCTAAGCAAATTCAGGATTCAAAGTTATATCAACAATGGGGATTGAGTGATTCAGAATACAAATTGATTTGTGAAAAAATTTTGCATCGCCTTCCTAATTACACAGAAACTGGATTGTATTCGGTTATGTGGAGCGAACATTGTTCTTACAAGAATTCCAAAAAAGTTTTACGAAAGATGCCTAATAAGAGTGATCGAGTATTGGCTGGACCAGGTGAAGATGCCGGAATTTTGGACATCGGTGATGGTCAGGCGGTTGTTTTCAAGGCCGAAAGTCACAATCATCCTTCAGCGGTTGAACCTTATCAAGGAGCCGCAACTGGTGTTGGAGGTATTATCAGAGATATTTTTTCAATGGGAGCCCAACCTTTTGCATTGTTAAACAGTTTGAAATTTGGTCCATTAAAGGATGGTCAAACTAAACATCTAGTTAACGAAGTAGTAGCAGGTATTGGTGGCTATGGGAATTGTATTGGTTTACCAACTGTTGGTGGCGAAATATCCTTCGAAAATTGTTATGAGAATAATCCCTTGGTTAATGCCATGTGCGTTGGCTTGTTAAACAAAACTGATTTTAAACACGGTACAGCTAGTGGTAAAGGTAATCTGATTGTCTACGTTGGTGCTAAAACAGGCCGTGATGGAATTCATGGTGCGACCTTTGCGTCAGATGAATTTACGGATACTAAAAATAAACAACGTTCAGCTGTTCAAGTTGGTAATCCTTTTATTGAAAAATTGTTGATGGATGCTTGTGTTGAAATCATTGAAAAACATCCTAATTGGATTTTGGGAATTCAAGATATGGGTGCTGCTGGATTAGTATCATCCACTGCAGAAATGGCTTCTAAAGCTGATAGTGGTTTGATTTTAAACTTGGACAATGTTCCACAACGTGAAACAGAAATGTCAGCTTACGAAATGATGTTGTCCGAGTCACAGGAACGAATGGTTCTCTGTGTGAAGCCACAGTTTAAAGATAATGTTTTAGCATTCTTCAAAAATTTTGAATTAGATGCTGTTGTAATCGGTCAAGTAACTGGAGACAAGCAATATAAAATTTATCATCGTGATGAATTGGTAACTGATATTCCTGTCCGTAGTTTGACTGAAGATGTACCTGAGTATGACCGTCCAGAGGTTGAACCAAAGCGTATTGCTCAAGATCGTGATTATCATTTTGTACCTAAAATTGATTCACTGATAGATACTTGGCAAGCTCTTTTGAAGCAACCCAATATTGCTAGTAAAAAGCATTTTTATCAAACTTATGATTCGCAAGTCAAAGCTGATACATTGGTACAACCTGGTAGTGATGCCGGTGTAACTCGTATTCGAGGCACGAAAAAGGCTATTGCAATGACTAATGATAGTAATTCTAAATATGTTTATTTAGATCCATACGTTGGTGGACAAATCACAGTTATGGAAGCTGCACGTAATATTGTCGCAAGTGGTGCAGAACCAATAGGTGTAACCGACTGTTTGAATTATGGTAATCCTGAAAACCCTGAAGTTTTTTGGGAGTTAGATAAGAGTGTAGAGGGAATTGCTAGTGCGTGTGAAAAAATCAATACACCGGTAATTTCCGGTAATGTGTCACTCTATAACGAATACAACGATGAGGCTATTTATCCTAGTCCTATGATTGGAATGGTTGGGTTAATCGACGACGTGAAAAAGGTTACTACAATCGCCTTTAAAGAAGCCGGCGACTTGATCTATTTATTAGGTAATACATTTAACGATTTCAATGGTTCCGAGATTCAATTGCAACAAACTGGTTCTATCAAAGGTGGTTTACGACCATTGGATCTGAACGAAGAAAGACTTCATCAAGATTTAATTCGTCAAGCTATTAATCAGGGATTAGTTGCCAGTTGTCATGATTTGAGTGAAGGCGGTTTGGCAGTAGCTTTGTCAGAATCAGCTTTTGATAAACAATTAGGCTTTGAAATTGAAACTGATTTAACTTCTGCTCAAATGTTTTCAGAAACACAATCACGTTTCTTAGTGACTGTTAAGCCGGAAGATAAAACTAATTTTGAAAATCTAGTTTTACGAGATTTCCAATATTTAGGTCAAGTTACAGAGGATTCTACTTTTAAGGTCACAACTAAGGATGAAACAGTTTCAATCAATGGTAAAGAAGCATCGAATAACTGGAAAGAGGCGATTGCGTGCTTGATGAAGTAAAGAGTTTAAACGAAGAATGTGGTGTTTTTGGTGTTTGGGGAGCTAAGAATGCTAATTATTTAACCTATTTGGGACTTCACAGCCTGCAACATCGTGGTCAAGAAGGTGCAGGAATTGTCGCCAATGATGGTAAAAAGTTGCGTACTTATCGTAATTTAGGATTGTTGACACAAGTTTTTTCAAAACCTGAGTACTTGAATAATTTAGTTGGTGATTCTGCCATCGGACATGTGCGATATTCTACTGCTGGTGAGAATAAGATTGAGAATGTTCAACCACTGCTTTTTGATTTCACTGACAGTCAATTAGCGTTAGCCCACAATGGTAATTTAACTAATGCGATTACTTTGAAAAAGGAATTAGAACGTCAGGGTCATATTTTCAAATCTAGTTCTGATTCAGAAGTTTTAGTGCATTTAATTAAACAGTCAACTCAAGAGACATTCCGTGATCGCATCATTGAAGCGTTGAACAAGATTCAAGGTGGATTCGCTTATCTGCTTTTAACTAAAGATGCTTTGATATTAGCTTTAGATTCTCATAGTTTCCGTCCGCTATCGATTGGAAAATTGGAAAATGGTGGATACGTAGTCGCCAGTGAAACTTGTGCTTTAGATGCGGTTGGAGCAACCTTCGTTCGTGATGTACAACCAGGTGAATTGATTACGATCTCTGATGAAGGAATGAAGATTGATCATTGGACAACTAAGACACAATTAGCAATCTGTTCAATGGAATTTGTCTATTTTGCTCGTCCTGATTCCGATATTCTTGGTATTAATGTTCACTCAGCCAGAAAACGTATGGGAGCTAACTTGGCTCAAGAGTATCCTGCGCCAGGCGATATCGTGGTTGGTGTTCCTAATTCATCTTTATCGGCTGCTAGTGGTTACGCTGAAGCTAGTGGTCTACCTTATGAAATGGGCTTGATCAAGAATCAATATATGGGTCGAGAATTTATTCAACCCACACAGGAATTACGTGAGAAGAGTGTTCGTCAAAAACTGGCCGCCGTTAAGGGTGTAGTTAAAGGTCGACGTGTCATTTTAGTTGATGATTCGATTGTTCGTGGAACGACTTGTGCCTATATTGTGCAGTTGTTAAGAGATGCCGGTGCGACCGAAGTTCATTTACGAATTGCATCACCAAGATTTATGCATCCATGTTTCTACGGAATCGATATTCAAGAAAAAAGTGAATTGATTGCGGCTCATAAGAGTATTGAAGAAATGAATCAAATTTTTGGTTCTGACTCATTACGTTTCTTGAGTGAAGATGGATTGATCGATGCTATTGGAATGAATGCAGATGCGCCATATTCAGGTTTGGATATGTCATATTTCAATGGCGATTATCCGACCTATTTATATGATTACGAATCCAAAAAATAAGGAGAATTTTATGTCAAATCCCTATCAAGATGCTGGTGTGAACGTGGAGTCTGGTTATAAGATTTCTCAATTTGTAAAACAAAAGACAAAGAGTAAGAGTATTGGTAATTTCGGTGGCATCTACGAAATTCCGGCCGGTTTTAAGCAGCCAGTTTTGGTTTCAAGTGATGACGGTGTAGGAACTAAACTTTTACTGACAAATGAATTTAAAAAGTGGGATACGATTGGAATTGATTGTGTTGCCATGTGCGTTAATGATATCTTGGCACAGGGAGCTATTCCACAATATTTCTTGGATTATATTTCTACTGGCAAAGTTGATCAAAAAGTTGAAGAAATTCTGAACGGTGTTATTGCTGGCTGTCAAATGGCTGATGCAGCCTTAATTGGTGGTGAAACTGCTGAAATGCCTGGTGTATATGATGATAGTGATTATGACATTGCAGGATTTGCGGTTGGTATTTGTGAAAAAGATGAACTTCTACATAAAGAGAACGTCAAAGAAGGTGACGTTTTAATTGGTATCACCTCGAGTGGGATTCATTCTAATGGTTACTCATTGGTTAGAAAGATTTTCTTCCAAGAAAATGATTTTGATTTGAATACTAATTTGCCTGAATTTACAGAACAATCATTGGGTGAAGTCTTACTAACGCCAACTAAAATATATTCTCATGAATTAGTTCCTTTATTAGCTCAAAGATTTATCAATGGTGCTGCTCATATTACTGGTGGAGGATTCTTCGAAAATGTTCCCCGAATGTTACCGAAAGAATTAGCTGCTGAAATCAACGTCGATATCTGGCCGGAATTACCAATTTTTCATGCCCTACAAAAGTATGGAAAATTAGAAACCATCGATATGTATCATATTTTTAATATGGGTCTGGGGATGATACTCGCAGTTGATCCTAATAACGAGTTAGAGGTTTTAGAGCAATTAAATCAGCATGAAACATTAGCCTATACAATCGGTGAAGTTGTAAAAAAAGATTCAGCTAGTCTGGTTTTGAAAGGAGATAAGCTATGAAAGTAGCCATCTTTGCCTCAGGTAATGGAAGCAATTTTGAAGCCATTGCTGGATCAGATGAATTAAGAAATTTGGGATTAGAAATTGAATTGTTAGTTTGTGATCAGCCCAACGCTCATGTAATTAAACGGGCCGAGAAATATCATGTTCCTGTATTTGTAAATCAGTTGGCTGATTATGCTAATCGTAGTGAATATGAACAAGCGATTATTGATAAGTTAACGCCGTTAAAAATTGAATATATCCTTTTGGCGGGGTATATGCGTGTGGTTACGCCAACCCTATTGGGTGCATACCCTAATCGTATTATCAATATTCATCCATCGTTATTACCAAAATATTCTGGCTTAGAAGCAATTGAACGTGCTTATGTAGCCAATGAACCTGTAACAGGTGTAACGATTCATTACATTGATGAAGGGGTCGATACCGGTCCGATCATTAAGCAAATGAAGGTTGTACGTTTAAGAAATGATACTGAAGCTAGTTTAGAAAGTCGAATTCATCAGACTGAGCATCAAATGTACCGTACAGTAGTGCGAGATTTATTAATAAAAAATAATGGGGTAAGTAAATAATGAAGAGAGCTTTGATTAGTGTTTCTGACAAAACTGGAGTAGTTGAGTTTGCTAAAGGATTAATTGAAAATAATTTTGAAATTATTTCTACTGGTGGTACATATAAGAAGTTACAAGAGAATGGCGTAAAAGTTACTGAAATTGACGAAGTAACTAAGTTTCCTGAAATTCTTGATGGTCGTGTGAAGACACTTCATCCGATGGTTCATGCGGGGTTATTAGCTAAACGTGATAATCCTGAACACATGAAGACCTTGGAAAAGTTGAATATTCAAACGATTGATTTAGTTTGTGTCAATCTTTATCCATTCAAGGAAACAATTTCTAAAGATGGTGTTACACCAGCCCAAGCTATTGAGCAAATTGATATTGGTGGTCCATCAATGATTCGTTCAGCTTCGAAGAATTTCAAGAGTGTTTACGTTGTTATTGATACTAATGATTATGAAAAAGTTCTAGCAAGTATTAAAAATAATGAAAACGATTTAGCTTTAAGACAAAGTTTAGCTGCTAAAGCATTTAGACACACAGCTGAATATGACAGTATTATTGCTCATTATTTATCTGATCTTAATGGTGAAGAATTCCCTGATGTAGAAGTATTGGGTTACGATTTTCATCAGGAATTGAGATATGGTGAAAATTCACATCAAAAAGCGGCCTTTTATCAAAGTGCTATGCCTAGTGAATATTCAATTGCTTCAGCAAAACAGTTACATGGTAAAGAGCTTTCCTTCAATAATATAAAAGATGCTGATGCCGCCTTGAGAATTGTGGCTGATTTTGATAAGCCTTGTGTAGCTGCTTTGAAACACATGAATCCTTGTGGTGTTGGTGTAGATGATGAATCAATTTATCAGGCTTGGCGTAAAGCTTACACGGCTGATACAATGTCAATTTTTGGTGGAATCGTTGCAGTTAACCGTGAAGTAACTAAAGAAATCGCTGAAGAAATGCATAAGATCTTCTTGGAAATTGTTATTGCTCCAAGCTTTACACCTGAAGCTTTGGAAATTCTAGAATCTAAGAAAAATATTCGTTTAATGACTTTAGACTTCACTAAGTCTCAAACTGCTGATAAATACGAATATGTTTCCGTTATGGGTGGACTTTTAGTTCAAGAAAGAGATACGACAGTTGATAATTTAGATGAATTCCAAGTTGTTACTAAGAAGGCTCCAACTACTGAAGAAATGAAAGCTTTACTATTTGGTCAACAAGTTGTTAAGCACGTTAAGAGTAATGCGATTGTTATTTCTACAACTGATAAAACTTTAGGAATTGGTGCAGGTCAAATGAATCGTATTGGCTCTGTAAAGATTGCTATTGAACAAGAGGAACAAGCTGAAGAACATAAACCATTGATTATGGCCTCTGATGCCTTTTTCCCAATGGATGACTGTGTAAATTACGCTGCTGAACACGGCATTACAGCCATTGTGCAACCTGGTGGCTCAATTAAGGATCAAGATTCAATCGATATGGCTGATAAATATGGTATCGCTATGGTCTTCACTGGTAGAAGACACTTCAAACACTAGAGAGGTTTATCAATGAAAATACTTGTTGTCGGTTCCGGTGCAAGGGAAGATGCCATTTGTCAGGCACTTCAAAAAAATTCTCAAAATGTTGTTTTCTGTGCTCCTGGTAATGATGGGATGAAATTGTCAGGAATCAAAACTATTTCAATAGAAGAAAATGATTTTGAAAGAATGGCAAATTTTGCTCAAACAAATTCCATTGACTATACAGTCGTGGGTCCAGAAGAACCATTAGTCAACGGAATCGTGGATTTCTTTAAACGACAAAATTTGAAAATCTTTGGACCAAATCAGCAAGCGGCTCAGGTAGAAGGTTCTAAGACCTTCACTAAGAGATTAATGGCAGATGCTGGTATTCCAACTGCTCAATATCAGGAATTTACAAAATTAGAAGATGCTCTAAATTATTTAAAGATAGTTTCCGATTTTCCAATTGTAATAAAAGCTGACGGACTAGCTGCTGGAAAGGGGGTCTTCATTGCTCCTGATTTAGTTGCGGCAGCCGAAGTAGTAACTGATTTATTAGCTGAACATAAATTTAATACTAGAAGGGTTGTAATTGAAGAATACCTTGAAGGTGAGGAATTCTCACTAATGGTTTTTGTTGATCATAAACGTTTTTATCCAATGCCATTAGCACAAGATTATAAGAAAATTCTTGATGGTGATTTGGGACCTAATACAGGTGGCATGGGAGCTGTTTGTCCTGTCGCAAATATTTCTAAAAATATTGAGCAAGAAGCAATAGAAAATGTTTTGAAACCATTTGTTACAGAACTTTATGATCAGGGTATCAAGTATACTGGAATTCTTTATGCCGGCTTGATTTTGACAAAGAAGGGTATTAAAGTCATCGAATTCAATGCTCGATTTGGTGATCCTGAAACGGAAGTGGTTTTGCCAAGATTACAGTCCGATTTGTCAGAAATTATTGAGCAAATTTTGTGTCATAAAAAAATAAAAAAAATTGATTGGCAAATAGGTGGCCTAAATCTGGGAGTTTTTGCTGTCAGCAAAGGGTATCCTATAAAACCTGTATTTGGTTCCTTAGGGGATAGGGATACTTTCAAAAAGTGTTCATTGATGATCAACTACGCAAGTGTGAGACGAGAGCAGCAGCAATTATACAGCCACGGTGGTCGTTTATACTTGATACAAGCACAGGCTGAAACGGTTGAGGATGCTCAAACAAAAGTTTATCAAGAACTTGAAAAAATGGATCAAACAAATATTTTTTATCGACGAGATATTGGTAAGAACTCCATTTAGTTCAAAAAGGTAGAAGTAAGATTTCGTTTGAAATATTACTTCTACCTTTTTATTTGAATCGATATCTTAGAATTTTGAGTTTTTGAAAAATTTATAGACATAGATATTTAGAGTATTTTTTATTGGTCATTGAAACTATTGAAAATAGCGTTGCATAGAACGAAAAAGAAAGTTATTCTTTAAGAAATTGGTAATCTTATTGGACAAGTTAATAAAAATAAGTGGTTTTCTAATTTTAAAATGTTGATCTAACGGTCTTTTCTTAGTGTACTCCCCATGTATATGGGGATGATTCTGTCAAGGTTAATATTCGCTATTTTTGTCATTTGTACTCCCCATGTATATGGGGATGATTCCATTAGCCGAGGATACTCCTGTTAGTACGGAAGGTACTCCCCATGTATATGGGGATGATTCCTTTTGTGCTTGGATATCATCTACTTCATTATTGTACTCCCCATGTATATGGGGATGATTCCGTGTCCAGCTTGTATTTGTTTTTTCATCATGGGTACTCCCCATGTATATGGGGATGATTCCTAAGTCGCAGTTACCATTCACAACGTTGTAATGTACTCCCCATGTATATGGGGATGATTCCAAACTCGTTCAATACTTTCATCCCCTTTATAAGTACTCCCCATGTATATGGGGATGATTCTGTGTGGACCTTGGTTTAAATAGGTGGTCCTTCGTACTCCCCATGTATATGGGGATGATTCTACAAGCATGAACATGTTTATAAATTAGTGAAAGTACTCCCCATGTATATGGGGATGATTCTAATGACGAACGGTTAGGCGATTGGGAACCCGAGTACTCCCCATGTATATGGGGATGATTCTGTGTGGACCTTGGTTTAAATAGGTGGTCCTTCGTACTCCCCATGTATATGGGGATGATTCCGTTGTGAAGCAATTCCTCCACACCTGTTACGCGTACTCCCCATGTATATGGGGATGATTCTGGTTCGGCCAAGCATCCACGGCCTAAGTATAAGTGTTCCCCATATACATGGGATGGTTTTAATTAGAGCCAAGAGCTCTTTTTTTATCATAATTTTTTCAGAAGTGAAATTGTACCGTAAATAGATTTAGTCATGAGCTAATTTGTAATGAGGTTAGATATTAGAAAGTAAATTTTCATTTCTTACAAGTCTAACTATATTAATAGTGGCATAATAAAGATAACGATTACATTGCCGTTTGCGTAGATAAATTTGAAAGATAATCTCTCTAAAAAGGGGAAATATTAAATGTCAGTAAAATTAACGAGTAGAGAAACTAGTTTATGGGCAAAAAAACATGTAGATGATGGGGAAATGTTGTGGCTTCCATTAGTTGCCCACTTAGTAGATTGCAGTCATGTGATGAATTGGCTTTTTTATCATTGGTTAAATGCCGGTCAAAGAGAATTGTTAACTCAGTCGGTTTCTGAAGAAGACATGCAAAAGCTAATTAAATTTTTGGGATTCTTTCATGATATTGGGAAAGCCACACCGGCTTTTCAAACAAAAAAATCTTACGATAATAATGCTTCGCTTGATGAAGAGTTGATTGAACGCTTGAATCGAAATGGTTTTTCTGAATTACGAGTATCTGGATTATCATCTCCACAAAAATCACCTCATGCATTAGCTGGAGAAGCAATCTTAGAAAGTGATGCATTTAATATTCCTGCTTCCGTAGGGGCTATCATTGGAGGTCATCATGGTAAACCGGCTGAAAAACATAATCTCAGAATTCAATTGGGAAATTATACTGCCAACTACGATCAAGTTGATGGGCATGTTAAAGATCCTATTGAGGAAGAACGTCGACAGGAAGAAAAACAAGCTTGGCAAGATACTCGACAACGGTTATTTGATTATGGAATGAATTTAGCTGGATATACTGAGGCTGGTGAAATTCCAGAGGTTGGACAACCACAGGCAGTTATCTTAGAAGGACTTCTGATTATGGCAGATTGGCTATCTTCAAGTGAGTGGTTGAATGAAGATCGATCTAAACCTCTGTTTCCGTTAATTGGGCTTGATCAAGGTTATCAAGACATAGATATGACAAGTCGATTTAAGAATGCCATTTTAACGTGGAAGCAATCCGACAAATGGGTTCCACAAAAGGTGATACTGAATGATAATACTAATCCATATTTTAATCATTGGGGATATACTCCACGCCCGGTTCAATTAGCTATGACTCAAGCAATTCAGGCTACAACTGATCCCGGACTTGTAATTGTTGAAGCGGGTATGGGCCTTGGAAAAACAGAAATATCTTTAATTGCAGCGGAACAACTTGCATATAAAACTGGCAGAAATGGGTTTTTTATGGGGTTGCCAACACAAGCAACAACCAATGCTATGTTTACGCGAGTGCTTGAGTGGACAAAATTTTTGGCTGATGATGAAGGAAAAAAATTACAAATTGATTTGATGCAGAGTAAACGACAATATAATTCAGAATTCACTAATTTGCCAGAGGCTAGCAATATTTATGAGCAGAGTGAAAATGGCAAGCAACATCAAACTGGATCAGTGGTTGTTAACAGTTGGTTTACAGGTAAAAAATCAATTCTGACAGATTTTACAGTAGGAACTATTGATAATCTATTACGTATGGGACTAAAAAAGAAGCATCTTTTTTTACGTCATCTTGGATTCAGTGGAAAAGTTGTCGTTATTGATGAGGTACATGCGTATGATACATATATGTCTAGTTATCTCTTTAAAGCTATGAACTGGTTAGGAGCTTATCATGTGCCGGTAATTATTCTCTCGGCAACTTTGCCAGTTAAAAAACGAAATCAGCTGGTTAAAGCGTACTTAAAAGGAAAATATGGTTTAAGCTATCAGAATCAATTAATTGCTAAAGATGGATGGGAGACAACGCAAGCTTATCCGTTACTGACAATTTTGGACGGACCTGAATTAAAACAACTAACTAAATTTGATCAGAAGAATCAAAAATCTACTCATTTGTATGTACAACGTTTAAACGTGAATGATGAAGAATTGGTTCAAGCAGTTACAGATAAAATAAAACAAGGCGGAGTAGCTGGTATTATTGTCAATACTGTTAAAAGAGCACAAACTCTTGCCAAAGCATTTCAGCAGAATCAAACTATGGGCGATACTCCCTTGATGGTATTGCACTCCGCATTCTTAGCACCTGAAAGGTCTAAGCAAGAGGAAAAATTGCAAAGACTTATTGGTAAGGACGGTCATCGCCCACACAAAATGATTGTGATTGGAACTCAAGTATTGGAACAGTCGCTTGATATTGATTTTGATGTTTTATATACGGATATTGCTCCCATTGATTTGATTTTACAACGTGCTGGTCGTTTACATCGGCATGATATTCAAAGACCTGAAACTTTGAATATTCCAGAAGTATTTGTTATGGGAATTCAAGCCCCATATGAATATGGCGATGCTAATGAAGCTATTTATGAAAAGTATCTTTTGATGAAAACTGACTATTTTTTGCAAGATACGGTAACTCTACCGGATGATATTTCCAAGTTAGTACAGGAAGTATACGATCCAAAAACGGATGATTTAATTCCAGAAATCGGAGAATCGAGAATTAAGTTAGATAAAGATCAAGCACAGGAAAAACAGCGTTCAAAGGTTTTCCAAATTGCGGCACCAAAATTTAGACTTAAATCGACTATTCATGGTTGGTTAGATTATGATTTCCGTAATTTAAATAAAGATGAACAAAGTGCTAATGCGGCGGTAAGAGATATTCAAGAAACGGTTGAGGTTATCTTGATACAATGTACAGCAAAAGGACAATATTTAGTGGATGGACGGTCATTAAGAGACGTTTCAGATCGTGAAATATCTGAACAAGTAATTCGTCTACCAATGGCCATTACGCCTAATGCTGCCGTGATTACTAAAGTTATAAATGATCTAGAAGATAAAACTGCAGAATACTTTGATAAATGGCAAGAGAGCCCATGGTTAAGGGGGTCCTTGGCATTGCCGTTGGATGATAATTTATCAGCAACTCTTGGCAACTGGCGATTAATGTATTCAGAAGATTTAGGATTAAATTATACAAAGGAGGATAAGTAAATATGACGAGTCAGAGCTTTAATTTGACAACAGATCCTTGGATTAAAGTGATACAGACTGATACAGGACGGGAGAAGTCTGTATCACTGATTGAATTTTTTAGTCATGCACAAGACTATCGTCAATTGGCCGGAGAAATGCGCTCACAGGATTTAGCAATTATGCGTTTTTTGTTAGCAATTTTGACTACAGTATATTCGCGTTATAATGCTGGCAATATGCCATATTCTTGGATTACCGTGGATTCTGACACAATGCAAGCAACAGATGTTGATGATGATACAGATGCTGAGGATATTAATGAAGATTTACTCGATACGTGGAACCAACTCTATCGAGCAGGCAAATTTTCTAAAATTGTGACAGATTATTTGAAGTGTTACGATAATCGCTTTGATATGTTTGGTGATCATCCCTTTTATCAAGTGACGACCGCTGACTATGACGCTCTAGTTCCTAGTAATAAACGGGTCGAAAAGGGAAAAGGTCAGGTACTAGTTAAACAACTTAATCGACGTATTTCGGAAAGTGGGAATACGCCATCAATTTTTGCTCCAAAAACGGGCGAACGGAAGAATTCAATTGATATTGATGAACTTGTGCGTTGGTTGATTAGTTATCAAAACTTTACAGGTGTAACTGACAAAACCAAAATTGAGACGAAAGAAAAGTTTTCCAATTCTGCGGGTTGGTTGTATCGGCTTAATCCAGTTTATGCCCAAGGACAGACTGTATTTGAAACTCTGATGTTGAATCTGAAATTAGGTGGTGAACAAGTAGACCCGTTAGCCTTACAAAAGCCAGTTTGGGAGTATGAGATTCAAGATTACATTGCTGTTCGTAAACAACAGGTGGTACCGGATAATCTAGCAGAGCTTTATACAACTTGGTCACGAATTCTTCATATTGAATGGCAAGATAATAAGCATCCATTAATTTTTAGTGCGGGGATTCCAATTTTTGAAGCTACAGGTGCTTTTATTGAACCAATGACAACGTGGAGAGTAGACAAAAAAACAGGGGAATATCGTCCTGCTGTTAAGAGTCTTCGCTCGTTGAGTATTTCTATGTGGAGAAACTTTGGTAATTACGTTGATGTTCACAGCAATTCAGGACAATTGGAACCTGGAATTGTTAGTTGGTTGCATGATATAAAAGATCAAGATACATCAGTCATTGCAAATGATCAATTGTTAACATTAGCTTCAACAACTCTGATCAGCGATGGTAATGCGACCTCACAGGCTCCAGCGGTTGAAGTAGCCGATGATATACGATTACAATCAGACGTGTTGTTTGATCCTGAAATTGCGGAATATTGGCCTGTACGAATTGAAGATGCTATAGATACAACTCAAATGATTGGAACAGATTTTTACCATTTTGCTTCAACAATTGGTCAAATACGTAATGTGGATGCGCGTTCATTTGCCAGCAATTTAAGTGCCAGTTTTTATCAGAAATTGAATGCTCCATTTAAAGAATGGCTATCCCAATTGACTGGTGATGATGACAGAGATCAAAAAATTGAACAATGGAAAGAGCAATTAGAAGATATTTTAAATGACACAGTTCGTGATGTCATGAAGTCTAGTTCTCCTAGGGACGTCAGTGGTATTGAGGATGATAAAGGCCGTTTGTTGAATATTTTTACCGCTCGAAGAAGACTAAATTATAATGTTCGCATACATTTAGGGCCTCAGGATAAGGAGTGATATATCGTTATGGGAAAAATAGAAAAGGTTACCGATAGAGTGATTCGGAGTCTTTGGAGAGATGGAAAACCAGACAAAGCTGTTTTATCAAATGTTCGAGGTGCTGCTACGCTGTTAAGTCGGCAAGCACAGTCTGTTTGGCCAGTGATGATGGCTAATCTGGATGAAAAGATGTTAAGTCGCGATGGTCGTCCCACTTATGCGGAAACGGCAGTATATGCAGCCATTCGTTTTTATGCGATTCATCAACAAGGACAAACACAATTTGTTTACAGTTCAGTTCACGGGGATGATGAGAATAAAGGAGTGAGTTTATTTAAAGCGCTTGCTCAGTTAAGAAATCAACCAGATCGTCAAGAAGCTCTGGATCGTCGAGTGAAAGCACTCTTGGCAACAAGTAATGTGGCTAGTATGATTCAGTCTTTATCTCATTCAATTAAAATTGATTATGCCTTATTAGCACAAGATTTATATGATGCACAATTTGGTGTTGATGTTGCGAACCAAGTTCATTTGCGCTGGGGGCAGCAGTACTATTGGAGCACGAAAAATCAGAAAACAACTGAAGGGGAGAAAAACTAATGACCAATAATTTATATTTAGACATAAATATCATTCAAACTGTTCCATCATCTAATTTAAATCGAGATGATACAGGAGCACCTAAGACCGCTTTGTATGGTGGTGTTACGAGAGCTCGAGTTTCTTCACAAAGTTGGAAACACGTCGTACGCCATGCATTTAAGGAAGATCATGTGACATTTAGTTCACGAACAAAAGAGTCTGTTCAATTATTGGCTAATGAGTTACGTAAGCAAGATGGTTCTCTTGATGAAGAAGCTGCTTTAACCAAAGCTAATGAAGCTTTTAAATCAGCTGGTATCAAGGTTGACAAAAATAATGAGACGGGTGCTTTACTTTTAATTAGTAATGGCCAAATTAAAAAATTGGCTCAGTACATACTCAATAATGATGAACTTGATAAAAAAGAAATTAAAAAAGTTCTTAAGGGGGACCAATCCCTAGATTTAGCTTTATTTGGTCGAATGGTAGCCGATAATCCTGAATTAAATGTTGATGCCGCCTCACAAGTTGCTCATGCAATTTCAACTCATGAAGTGATTCCTGAATATGATTACTTTACTGCCTTAGATGATGAACAAGGTGAAGATACTAGTGGAGCCGCTATGTTAGGAACTATTGAGTTTAATTCGGCCACACTATATCGGTATGCTAACGTGAATGTCAATGAATTAGTTCATAATCTGAATAAAGAAGGTGCCATCGCTGGTATATCTGCTTTTATCAAAGATTTTGCCCTATCAATGCCAACTGGAAAACAGAATACTTTTGCAAACAAAACGCTTCCAAACTATGTCATGGTTACGATTCGACAAGATACACCTGTCAATTTAGTTTCGGCATTCGAAAAACCAGTTGTATCTAACGATGGTTATGTTGAAAAATCTGTTGAACGACTAGAAAACGAGTATAAGCAGACATTGGATTTTGTAGATCAACCGTTATTGACGGTAGCTTTGAGTAAATACAATACAGAAGCTGGCAAGACAGCAACAAACTTGTCTGATCTCTTGAAACAGGTTACGACGGAGTTGACGAAGGTGGTTGAGGATGAAAATACTAACGATTAGATTGACGTCGCCTTTACAATCCTATGGTGATGAGGCTACGTTTGAACGTCGGACAACCGGAGATTATCCTTCAAAAAGTTCAATTATTGGAATGATTGCAGCAGCTTTGGGTTATTCAAGAGAGGATCCACGAATCTCGCAATTGAATGATTTGAATTTTGCTGTACGAATTGACCAAGCTGGACAAATGTTAACTGATTTTCATACTGTTGAATGGAAAAAGAATGTTCGCAAAATTACTTATCGCGATTACATACAAGATGCAGTATTTGTAGTTGCCGTGGGAAGTAATGATGATCAACAAATTACAAAAATTCACAATGCACTGCGTCATCCGCATTATCAGTTGTTCTTGGGGCGTCGAGCTAATGTTCCAGCAGGGGTTCTTCTAATGGAAGAACTTGACGATAAAAATCCTGTAACAGTTCTGGAAAATTTAGGTTGGCAAGTTTCACCTTGGTCTCAAAAAGTTTATCGAAAACAAAATCCTGGTAAAATGTTTCCCAAAGTTGATATATATGCAGATGCAAATTTACTTAACGATCATCATAGTGTAATGGTTAAAGATCGAGTGGGTTCATTTGATCAAAGAAATCGATACTTTGGTTATCGAGCAATGTCAACAGAACGAGTTCAACTGACACATTCTTGTATAGCAGTTGATGAATCAACAGAACATGATGCATTAAGTGCACTTTAGAAAGGGGGGTAGTCTATGTATTATTTATCAAGAGTTGAAGTTGATGTTCAAAATCGTGCAAAAATCAAAGATCTTACTCATTTAGGTGCATATCATAACTGGGTTGAGCAGAGCTTTCCAAAGGAAATAGCGACCGGAGAACGTCATAGACATTTGTGGCGTTTGGATACATTAGCGGGGAAAAAGTATTTATTGATCATGAGTGAATCCATACCTGATTCTGAGTTTTTATTGAAATATGGTGTTACAGGAACTATTGTGACTAAATCATACGATGGATTCTTAGACAAAATTCATGATGGTCAGATTATGCGTTTCCGATTGACGGCTAATCCCACACATACGATTACACGTCCTGGAAAAAAACGTGGGAAAGTTTTCCCTCATGTTACAGTTACTCAACAGGAAAAATGGTTGGTAGATCGATCAGAGAAGTCTGGATTTGAATTGGTCAAACAAGTTGGTGTTAATGATTTAAATGAAACGCAGACGCTGGCTTTTAAAATTGTCGAACGTGATTGGCCAATGTTACACCGCAATCCAGGACGAGCCGTTCGTCTCAGTCGAGTAACGTTTGAAGGTCTGTTACGCGTTGAAAATGCAGAGACTTTTAAACAGACTTTAGTAAAGGGAATTGGACGTGAAAAAGCTTTTGGTATGGGAATGATGACTGTTATTCCGGAGGCTTAATATGTCAGAAAGAAAAATGGGTGCTAAGAAGCCAGAAATTTCTGAACTTGGTCGTGTACAAGATCGTATGACCTTTTTATATTTAGAACATGCTGATGTTAATAGGCAGGATAGTGCTATTCAAGTGACGGATCAACGTGGAATTGTATGTATTCCAGCTGCTATGGTGAGTGTCTTATTGTTGGGCCCTGGGGTTAATGTAACTCATAGAGCTATGGAATTAATTGGAGATTCAGCTATGGCTGTAGTCTGGGTTGGCGAGCAAGGAGTACGTGCATATGCTCATGGTCGTGCTTTGAACCACTCATCACGTTTATTACAAGCACAAGCAAAATTAGTTTCGAATCAACGTACTAGAGTTGCTGTTGCGCGTAAGATGTATCAGATGCGCTTTCCTGATCAAGATGTTTCAGGGTTGTCTATGCAAGAACTTCGTGGCAAAGAAGGTGCTAGAGTTCGAAGTGTTTATCACAAAGAATCAAGAAAAACAAATGTACCCTGGAATCGTCGTGAGTATAATCCAGATAATTTTGAGTCGGGTACACCAATTAATCAGGCTTTGACTGCAGCACATCAAGCACTTTACGGATTGAGTTATAGTGTAATTGTGGCGTTAGGGGCATCACCAGGATTGGGATTTGTCCACACAGGTCACGATTTATCTTTTGTTTACGATTTTGCAGATTTGTATAAAGCAAAAATATCTATTCCTGTTGCATTCGAAATGACTGCAAAATATAGTCAAGAAGAAGATCTAGCAGCTAGAACACGATTAGCTATGCGAGATGCCTTTCGAGACGGTAAACTATTGTCTCAGATGGTGACTGATTTGAAAAATCTATTAAACATAGATGATGGTCAAGATGGCGCAGATTTATTTCAACTTTGGGATGATAAACTTGGTATGCAGAAAATGGGAGTTCAGTATCATGATGTAACGGCAGGTGATGACGAATGATTGTTGTTACTTTATCTAAAGTTCCGCCTTCACTTCGTGGTGACTTGACTAAATGGTATCAGGAGATTCAAACAGGTGTGTATGTAGGTAATGTCAGTGCACGAGTCCGTGACCTACTCTGGGAACGTATTTTGAAAAATATTGGGACCGGTGAAGCAACAATGGCGTATAATGCTGCCACTGAATTAGGCTATCAGTTTCGGACAACACGTAAGGATCGACAAGTGGTCGATTATGATGGTATTCCCTTAATGATGCATTTAAAGCAACAAGAGGTGCCAGTTAAACATGGGTTCAGTAGTGCGGCCAAATTCCATAAAGGGATGACAATGTCACATCGACGTATGACTAAATATCGAAAAGATGTAAAGCCTATATTATCAAAACCTTTGGTGGCACTTGATTTAGAAACAACTGGATTGGATAGTACTAAAGCAGAAATTATTTCAATTGGAGCAGCCAAGATAATGCCCGACGGACAATTACTGCAATTTGAAAAATTAATTCGAAGTGTGGATTTAGTACCATCCAAAATTACTGAACTTACCGGAATCACTTCAGAACAGTTGCAAAAACAGGGTGTTGAGCTTTCATTAGGATTAGAGGCATTGTCTGATTTTGTTAAGGATTCAGTCATCATCGGTTATAATCTTGAATTTGATGAAGGGTTTTTAACGGAAGCATTGCGGAAAGTTGGAAAAACCGAATTTACTAACTCTACCCACGATCTTATGCCAATAGTAAAAACAACTCAGGAGTTTTTAGATAACTATCGTTTAACAACTGTCTTGGAGGCATATCAGATAGAGAATTTAGATCCACATCATGCATTATCTGATGCTCAAGCTACGTTGTCTTTAGCAGAGAAGTTAATAAAAAACGGCAACCTTGTAATTTGAAAATGCCTATGTAACGGCTTTTTTTAAGTGTGCTCCCCATATACATGGGGATGATTCCGGCATAACCAAAACCAGCCACAATAGGCGCTGGTGCTCCCCATATACATGGGGATGATTCCAATTGGCCTGAAAATGATGCAAGATTGAAAGAGTGCTCCCCATATACATGGGGATGATTCCGGCATAACCAAAACCAGCCACAATAGGCGCTGGTGCTCCCCATATACATGGGGATGATTCTTCTGAATTTTTGAAAGAGACTTATCAGCACTAGTGCTCCCCATATACATGGGGATGATTCTTTTAGTATTCGGTCAGCAAGTTGGTCATCTTTGTGCTCCTCATATACATGGGGATGATTCCTTTGCCCGTGCTAAGGCTCAGCAATACGGTATGTGCTCCCCATATACATGGGGATGATTCTGTAATTTTCATTCTGTAACAATTGATAACCTAGTGCTCCCCATATACATGGGGATGATTCTAATGGACAATGATGTAATTGCTTACTTAATGAGTGCTCCCCATATACATGGGGATGATTCCAAAACTAGATACATCTGGCTTTGCATTAGTGAGTGCTCCCCATATACATGGGGATGATTCTGACAGAGTATTTTTCCAAGTTGCAACAAATGAGTGCTCCCCATATACATGGGGATGATTCTATTAAATATGGTTATAATTTAATGGTTAGTGTATGAAATAGGAAACCAATTATTTTATATTTAAGGTAGATTGCAACAATTAATCGAATTTTTCGGACAAGTCACCAAAGAAG
>NZ_AZES01000156.1 GCF_001434985.1 Companilactobacillus paralimentarius DSM 13238 = JCM 10415
CTGGTAGACCTTTGAAAACTGAACAAAGTTTTAACACTAAAATTGTGTAGGCCAACATTTATTTGTTGGATTTACAACGAAGTCAATTCGCTAGTATTTTTATTTATGAGTCACAAACTTTTAATATGAGAGTTTGATCCTGGCTCAGGACGAACGCTGGCGGCATGCCTAATACATGCAAGTCGAACGAACCATCCTGATGATTGAAGCTTGCTTCATGATTCAGACCTTGGTGAGTGGCGGACGGGTGAGTAACACGTGGGTAACCTGCCCAGAAGTGGGGGATAACATTTGGAAACAAGTGCTAATACCGCATAACAACTTAGATCACATGATCTTTGTTTAAAAGATGGTTTTGCTATCTCTTCTGGATGGACCCGCGGCGTATTAGCTAGTTGGTGAGGTAATAGCTCACCAAGGCGATGATACGTAGCCGACCTGAGAGGGTAATCGGCCACATTGGGACTGAGACACGGCCCAAACTCCTACGGGAGGCAGCAGTAGGGAATCTTCCACAATGGACGAAAGTCTGATGGAGCAATGCCGCGTGAGTGAAGAAGGTTTTCGGATCGTAAAACTCTGTTGTTGAAGAAGAATATATGTGAGAGTAACTGTTCACGTACTGACGGTATTCAACCAGAAAGCCACGGCTAACTACGTGCCAGCAGCCGCGGTAATACGTAGGTGGCAAGCGTTGTCCGGATTTATTGGGCGTAAAGAGAATGTAGGCGGTTTATTAAGTTTGAAGTGAAAGCCCTCGGCTCAACCGAGGAAGTGCTTCGAAAACTGGTAAACTTGAGTGCAGAAGAGGAAAGTGGAACTCCATGTGTAGCGGTGGAATGCGTAGATATATGGAAGAACACCAGTGGCGAAGGCGGCTTTCTGGTCTGTAACTGACGCTGAGATTCGAAAGCATGGGTAGCAAACAGGATTAGATACCCTGGTAGTCCATGCCGTAAACGATGAGTGCTAAGTGTTGGAGGGTTTCCGCCCTTCAGTGCTGCAGCTAACGCATTAAGCACTCCGCCTGGGGAGTACGATCGCAAGATTGAAACTCAAAGGAATTGACGGGGGCCCGCACAAGCGGTGGAGCATGTGGTTTAATTCGAAGCAACGCGAAGAACCTTACCAGGTCTTGACATACCATGAAAAGCTTAGAGATAAGTCTTTCCCTTCGGGGACATGGATACAGGTGGTGCATGGTTGTCGTCAGCTCGTGTCGTGAGATGTTGGGTTAAGTCCCGCAACGAGCGCAACCCTTATTATCAGTTGCCAGCATTCAGTTGGGCACTCTGGTGAGACTGCCGGTGATAAACCGGAGGAAGGTGGGGACGACGTCAAATCATCATGCCCCTTATGACCTGGGCTACACACGTGCTACAATGGTCGGTACAACGTGCTGCGAACTCGCGAGGGCAAGCAAATCACTTAAAACCGATCTCAGTTCGGATTGTAGGCTGCAACTCGCCTACATGAAGCTGGAATCGCTAGTAATCGCGGATCAGCATGCCGCGGTGAATACGTTCCCGGGCCTTGTACACACCGCCCGTCACACCATGAGAGTTTGTAACACCCAAAGTCGGTGGGGTAACCCTTCGGGGAACTAGCCGCCTAAGGTGGGACAAATGATTAGGGTGAAGTCGTAACAAGGTAGCCGTAGGAGAACCTGCGGCTGGATCACCTCCTTTCTAAGGATATGGTACTTTGGTACCAACGGAAATACACAATTGTTAAAACTTTGTTTAGTTTTGAGGGGTCTACC
>NZ_AZES01000157.1 GCF_001434985.1 Companilactobacillus paralimentarius DSM 13238 = JCM 10415
GGTACCAACGGAAATACACAATTGTTAAAACTTTGTTTAGTTTTGAGGGGTCTACCTGGCGCTTTCGGGCCTATAGCTCAGCTGGTTTAGAGCGCACGCCTGATAAGCGTGAGGTCGATGGTTCAAGTCCATTTAGGCCCATTTTCTCTGTTATAATTGAATAAGTACTATGGGGGTTTAGCTCAGCTGGGAGAGCACCTGCTTTGCAAGCAGGAGGTCATCGGTTCGATCCCGTTAACCTCCATTGATAGAGATGTCATACTCGTACCTTGAAAACTGGATATTAAGAATTAATGAATTAAAGAAACACCGAAAA
>NZ_AZES01000158.1 GCF_001434985.1 Companilactobacillus paralimentarius DSM 13238 = JCM 10415
ACATGAGGTTGTCTTCTATACAAAAACTATTCATCAATACGATTTGACAAAGAGCCTTTTTATTTACGATTCAACATCGATTGTATATGGATCTTCATTAGTTCTCAAGAAAATTTTAGCATTAAGCATTGCATAAGCTAGAACGGAAACAAAATAGATACTTACTGATGGTGCTTCAATAACATGTCCTGT
Organism: Companilactobacillus paralimentarius DSM 13238 = JCM 10415; assembly: GCF_001434985.1. Classification (GTDB taxonomy): domain Bacteria; phylum Bacillota; class Bacilli; order Lactobacillales; family Lactobacillaceae; genus Companilactobacillus; species Companilactobacillus paralimentarius. The sequence goes on from NZ_AZES01000158.1 coordinate 193, forward strand.
CATCAAGGCCATTCCGAATCCCAGCGCTACAGATGCTACCAACATGGCCCATTTATAAGACCACATGTATTTGAATTTTCTGAGGAATGCTCCTATTAGATAAATCAAACAATATAGTAGTGGCACCATATAAACGATTGTACCAATTAATCCAAATTGGAAGAAGATATCAACATAGTCCATCTCCACCAACTTGGCATCTCTTTCATGTTTGAAACTAGTTGCATAACCCATTCCAAAAATCTTTTGTGCTGGCGTTGCTTTACTAAAGTTATGTGCCGCATTTTCGAAATAAACGGTACGACCACTGAAAAGATAAGAAACAGTCTTATTAGTTTGAACATATTTCTTTTGATCTTTAGTGATACCCTTCTTAGTTTTAGCCTTTTGTTTTTTATCTTTGATCATCTCAGTATGTAATTCAGATGTCTTAGAGACCGCCATAGCAGGATATGCAACAACTATTCCACCTAAAGTGATAGCTAACATTGCAAAAATCCCAACGAAATACTTGCGACCATCTTTATACATAAAGAATTGCACGATTGTTGCTAAGATTCCCATGCAGATACTGAACAAGAGCGCTAAGAGTGAGCCCTTCGTTCCAATCAATAGATCTGCGTAGATGGCAACTATAATCGTTATCCAATAATAAATACGTGACCAAGTATTGATTTTTTTCAAAGCATACCAAATCATAATTGGGAATGTAATTGAAACAATTGCACTCAATTCATTGGCAGCAAAGAACCAGCCACTCTCGCCCAGCTTATAGTATGAGTAAGAACTGAAACTTGAATTAGTAAAGTGAGCGACGATCATAATAATACTGATAATATTTACAGCAAAGAAAATGACCTTAGGAAAGAAACGATTGATGATTCGATCCTCTGCTAACTCTTCAAAAGCATACAAGTAAGCTAACAACATGACCGGATAGTATAAACTCTTTGCTAAAGTTGTGACTTCCAAGCTTGTAATAAACAATACTTTAGTTTTGTAATTTATAAACAAACTGATAGCTGAAACAATTGCTAACAGGACAAAATAACCGATCATCATGAACCCATGCTTATTGTCCCGATTTAAAATCAGAAATATCAGCAAATAGAAAACCGTAACAGCCATAACGGCCATACGAATCAATACCCCAAACGAAACGTTCATATGTGCTTGAGTCATCAATCCAGTAACAGCATCTAGTACTGGTTGAAAAACAATGTATAGCATCAAGAAGATACTGTACTTTTTAATAAAACTTTGCATATGTGGTGACTCCCAGTTAAAGATTTAAAAACATATCAAACAATATATTACCCTAAACTTTTTGCGAAAGAAAATGATTATCGCTCTAAATAAAATTCAAAACGATCCCCAGCATATTGTGAACGAACATATTCAAATGGACGCTCATCATCCAGAGTGGTAACTTGTCTTAATCGTAAGATAGCAGAACCACGCTTAACATTCAAAAAGTTAGCTATCTTCTCAGATGCAAGAATTGCCGATACAGTTTGCGTAGCATTACCTAATTTAAGATCTGCTTTAGTTTCCAAGGCCTTGTAAAGAGAAGACGTAATGTCTTCCTTATCAAGTGATTTTACAATATCAACCGGAATTGTAGCAACTTCAAAGCAAATTGGTTGATTATCAGCATAACGAATTCTTTCCATTCGTAAAACTTGATTACCATCTTTTAATTTCAATTTCTCCATTTCACTGATTGAGGGATCAGCAACATGGTAAGAAACAGTCTTACTTGAAGATTTCTTACCCTGACTCTCAGTTATCTCAGTAAAACTAGTTGTTCCAGACATTTTCTCTTGAACTTTACTACTAGCAACATAGGTTCCAGAACCCACTTGTCTTTGTAAGATTCCCTCATCTACAAGCGTTTGGATAGCTTGCCGTAATGTCATTCTACTAACGTCAAAATCTTGTGAAAGCTGTCTTTCAGATGGAATGCGTTCTCCAACGCTCCATTTGCCAGATTCAATTTCTTTTCTTATCTGATTGTGAATTTGTATATATACTGGTACCTTCATTTTTGGCACTCCTTTATGCGCATTACTTCCATCAATTATACAGTATTTCAGTAAAAAATTAATCAATGCTGGAAAATTAGAAAAATAAAAAGGCAAAATTCATATTCAGAATTTTGCCTTTTTTCATTAATTGGGTTAGCTGGATTCGAACCAGCGCATGATGGAGTCAAAGTCCATTGCCTTACCGCTTGGCTATAACCCAATGAATGGAGGGGAGTGGATTCGAACCACCGAACCCGAAGGAGCGGATTTACAGTCCGCCGCGTTTAGCCAGACTTCGCTACCCCTCCATGAGTTGCTCTGTCTTCATTCGACTTAATAATATTAACGAAAAACCAACTTCATTTCAAGGGATTTTTTAAAATAATTGTTATTTAATCTAAAAAATGGAATTTTTTAATACGAAATAATATGTCATCGCCACAATAAGAAGAATCTGACTGGAACACAATGCTTGACTTCTAACAATCTACAGAGATTTTGCAAACAACTAAACCATGACGAATTGTCAAATCAAGCGCAACTTTGTCCCGAAGAAAACTTCAAATGGAC
>NZ_AZES01000027.1 GCF_001434985.1 Companilactobacillus paralimentarius DSM 13238 = JCM 10415
CAAAGAAGACTTGGAGTGGCGTTTTCCACCCTAAACATTTCCGGGGACGCCAGTTTAAGTACTTTGAGATCATAGTCAGCTCTTCGTCCGTAACGCTCTCAATTGGCTGGTTCTTTGGAATGTGTAGCCGAATCTCGCGGTTCAACCGTTCGTTGGTTCCGCGTTCATGTGGCGCATACGGGTGGGCAAAATAATGGGCAATTCCGCAGGCTTCAATTTCCTTGAAGCCTGCGAATTCCTTACCGTGATCACTGGTGATTGACTTGACCAAGCCGCGCAACTCCTCGTTAAGCTCTAGGATTGCCTTAGTCATAGCTTTACTATCACGTCCCGGTAAACGACGAATAATCATTAGTCGGGACTTACGATCAGTAAAGGTAGCTAGGACCTCGCCCCTGGTTTTTCCTGATAGGATGGTATCGACTTCAAAATGACCAATCTCTTGACGCAGGTTAGCCTCGTCCGGGCGTTGGTTGATAAACTTCGCCCCACGTGTGTACTGACCACGACCGTCGTGGCTCTTTCGGTACCGCACACCGTGGTCTGGAAGGACCTCGCGTTTGATGTCCAACCAGCCCTTGTCCAGCCAGTTATAGAGGGTTTTGAATGGCATTTGGAGAATATGCGCGATGACTTCAAAACTCCACCGCTGTTCGAGAATGATCCCACGGACGAATTCTCTTAAATTCTCTGTTAGAAGAGTTTTCCGCCCCCGGTGAGTTAGCTTCTTTTCGCAGTCTTCCTGAGCTTGATCAGCGTCATAGTATCCCTTAGGACAGCGCTTTAGTTCATAGTTGATGGTTGAAGGAACTACACCAACTTCTTCAGCAATTTGTTTTTGTGAGTAACCAACCTTAAGCAGCGTTTGGATGACAGTTCTATCCGATAATGTTAAAATGTGACTCATGGGTAATGGACTCCTATTGTTTATAGTTTTGTCACTTAAAACAATACCGGGT
>NZ_AZES01000028.1 GCF_001434985.1 Companilactobacillus paralimentarius DSM 13238 = JCM 10415
AAAAATTCTTGGAATCATTCGATTCCATCGAAAAGATAAACCCTAAGTATCAGTACAGTGTTGGTTATTATGAAACGGATCTAAATTTAATCACAAAGTGTTTAGATTTGGACGAAGGTTTCGCCAAGTCCTACGAAGTATATCAAGATATTTTAAAGGCTATTAGAACAGGCGATACTGATACAATGAATCAGATACTACTCAATTATCATCCACTCAATACCGCTATGGATCAAACAATGACATCATTAAGAAAATATCGTAAACAAGTATTAAATGCACTGAAGCTTAAATATTCCAACGGATTTTTAGAGGGAATCATTGGAAGAATAAAAAAGATAAAAAGTAGTGCCTATGGATATCGTAGTTGGAACAACTTTACTGAACGTATAAATATTCAAATGTTTTGGCTTCGAGCAAGCTCATCAGCCAAATAAAAAAACAGCTAGACCATTTATGGTCTAACTGTTAACTTGAACCGCCATCAACTTGATTTGACGAACAGCC
>NZ_AZES01000159.1 GCF_001434985.1 Companilactobacillus paralimentarius DSM 13238 = JCM 10415
TTTTCAAATTCGCATCGAACTTTTAAGATAAAGAGACTGTTTTGTCACAGCCTCTTAGAAAGCACCACTATTATTCTTCGGTATCAGGTGCACTATACTTAGAAATTTTAATTTCACCTTTGACAATGCTTGCTTGTAGATCCTTATCTTTTGAATGATCAAGGAAGTAGTCAGCAACTTTGTCTTCAATTTGTTCTTCAATAACACGACGGAGTGGACGAGCACCCATCTTAGGATTGTAACCTAGGTCAACTAATTTATCTTTAGCATCTTTTGTTACATGGATGGTTAGACCTTGGTCAGCAATCATCTTGTTAGTATCATCAAGCATCAAATCAACGATCTTAAGTAGATTATCTTTTGTTAGAGAGTTGAATTCGACAATGCCATCAAATCTGTTAAGAAATTCTGGTTTGAAGAATTCTGATAATCTACTCATGACTGAGTTAGTTGTTCCAGTTGCTTCGGCACCAAAACCAACATTGGCTTCTTGCAACCCTTGGCCAGCGTTAGAAGTCATGATGATGATAGTATCCTTGAAACTGACCGTTCTACCTTGTGAATCTGTTAAACGACCATCATCGAGAATTTGCAAGAACATATGCATAACATCTGGATGAGCCTTTTCGATTTCATCAAGTAGGACCAAACTGTATGGATTACGACGAACTTTTTCAGTCAACTGACCGGCTTCTTCGTAACCAACATACCCTGGAGGTGAACCGATCAATTTAGAAATTGAATGTTTCTCCATATATTCAGACATATCGAATCTGATCATCGAATCCTCAGACCCAAATAGTTCACGAGCTAATTGTTTGGCGAGTTCGGTTTTACCGACGCCAGTAGGGCCAACAAACAAGAAGGAACCAATTGGACGTCCAGATTTATTAAAACCAACTCTATTACGACGGATAGCTTTAGCTACGTCACTAACGGCCTTATCTTGACCAATGATATGTGACTTCAAATCGGGTTCCAAGTTCTTCAATTGAGCTTGTTCATTGGATTGAAGCTCGCCAACAGGAATGTTGGTCTTCTCTTCAACGACTTTTTGAATATCTTTTTCAGTAACGGTATTATTGTCAGCTGGTTCGCTCTTAGCTCCATCTTTCATCTCTTGGAACTTGGTAACTTGATCACGATAGTAAGCGGCCTTTTCATAATCTTCATTACGAAGAGCAGCCTGCTTTTGAACCTCAGCATCAGATATCTTGTTATCCAAGTCAGCTATATCAACATGATTGATTTGAAGATTCTTTTTAGAACCGGCTTCATCAATTAAATCGATAGCCTTATCGGGCAAGAAACGATCTTGGATATAACGGGCCGATAATTCAGCGGCTGATTGAATGGCTTTACTTGAGAATTTAACATGATGATAATCTTCATATTTTGGTTGAATACCCTTTAAAATTTGAATGGTTTCATCAACACTTGGTTCATTTACTTGAACGGGTTGAAGACGACGTTCAAGGGCAGAATCTTTTTCAATTGTACGATACTCATTTAAAGTAGTAGCACCGACTAATTGCAAATCTCCACGGGCTAGGGCAGGCTTCAAAACGTTACCTGCATCCATGCCACCTTCGGCATTACCAGCACCAACAATTTCATGAATTTCATCAATGAATAAAATAATTTCCTTATTCTTCTGTAATTCATTAATTAGTTGCTGCATTCTTTGTTCAAATTGACCACGTACACCAGTACCCTGGACTAATGAAACTACATCCAAACGTACGACGTGTTTATTTTGTAACTTTTCAGGTACATCGCCATCGACAATCTTCTGTGCAAGACCTTCGACAACAGCGGTTTTACCTACACCTGCTTCACCGATCAAAACAGGGTTATTCTTAGTTCTTCTATTTAAAATTTCAATTACACGGTTTATTTCCTTGTCACGACCGATAACGGGATCGATTTGACCTTTTTTAGCAAGATCGGTTAAGTCGACACCATATTGATCTAAGACTCCATTACCTCTAGGTCTGCGACCATTTCCATTGCCGCCACCAGTTTGAGTTTGAGGACCTTGTTGCTCGAAAACATTAGGTTGTTGAGCACCATTTAGTGCGTTAAACAAGTCTTCGAAACTAGAAAATCCACCAGATGGATTTTGTGCCATATTATTCATACCTTCATTAGCTTGATTTCTTAATTTCTGATAACAGTCCTGACAGAGATTGATTTCTGTTCGTTGACCATTAACACTTGTGTATAAATGAATTGTCGCTTCATTTTTATGACAATTCTGACAAAGCATACGCACCCCACCTTTCCTTTTGAACAGGATACAACGGTAGTATATAATTAGCACTCGACTAATGCAAGTGCTAAGTCTCAGATTTTTAGAAATTAATCTTTTCAATAGAAGAAAAAAATATTTTTTCAAAATTGCTTGAAAAAATATTAATAATATAAACGCTTTCAGCATCAGGGGTTGTAAGCGTTAAACGGCTTATCACACTTGGTTTATCTTGCTGTTTTTTGATCAAAACCCTTGTGAAAAATTAGAGATAATGGTAAATTAATTAGTGAATATTTGTAGTGTAACTACAGAATTTTATATTATATGGTGAGGTATTAATTATGGAAAAGAAAGAATTTCACATTATTGCAGAAACAGGTATCCATGCACGTCCAGCTACAATGCTAGTACAAACAGCAAGCAAGTTCAGTTCAGATATCAATATTGAATTTTCAGGTAAATCAGTTAACTTGAAGTCAATCATGGGTGTTATGTCACTTGGTGTTGGCCAAGGTGCTGACGTTACAATCACTGCTGATGGTGACGATGCTGCTGATGCAGTTGCTGCTATCTCAGAAACAATGACAAAGGAAGGATTGGCAGAATAATGGTTAAAACTATTAAGGGAATTGCAGCTAGTGATGGTATCGCTACTGCAGAAGCATACCTTTTAGTTCAACCAGATTTGTCTTTCACTAAGAAAAGTATTTCAGATGCTGATGCAGAAATCAGTCGTCTTAAAGATGCTATTTCAACATCAGATGATGAGCTTACAAAAATCAGAGATACCGCTAAGGAATCTTTAGGTGAAGAAGAAGCTCAAGTTTTTGATGCTCACAAGATGATTTTGGCTGATCCAGAATTTACAGGCGCAGTTGAAAAAGAAGTTTCAGATAAGAATGTTAATGCTGAACAAGCATTACATGATGTTTCAGAAAACTTCATTTCAATTTTTGAGGGTATGACAGATAATCCATACATGCAAGAAAGAGCAGCCGATGTCCGTGACGTTACAAAACGTGTTATGGCTCATTTATTAGGAGTTGAATTACCAAATCCAGCATTGATTGACCATCAAGTTGTCATTGTTGCTCATGATTTGACACCTAGTGATACAGCTCAATTAAACAAAAAGTATGTAAAAGGCTTTGTTACTGATATTGGTGGTCGTACAGCCCACTCAGCTATTATGGCACGTTCACTTGAATTGCCTGCTGTCGTTGGTACTGACACAATCACTACTGATGTTAAGGCCGGTGATACAGTTATCGTTGATGGTTTGAGCGGTGCTGCTATCGTTGATCCTTCTGACGATGATGTTAAGAAGTATCAACAAAAGGCTAAAGACTTTGCCGAAGAAAAAGCAGAATGGGAAAAATTAAAGGATGAAGCTTCAGTTACAGCTGATGGCAAACACTTTGATATTGCTGCTAATATTGGTACACCCGATGATCTAGAAGGCGTTATTGAAAATGGCGCTGAAGGTATTGGTTTGTATCGTACAGAATTCCTATACATGCAATCAGATAGTCTTCCAACAGAAGAAGATCAATTCAAGGCATATAAGAAGGTTCTTGAAGGAATGAAAGGTAAGCCAGTCGTTGTCCGTACAATGGATATCGGTGGTGACAAGCATTTGCCATACTTACCACTTCCTGAAGAAATGAATCCATTCTTAGGTTATCGTGCTATTCGTATCAGTTTGGATAGACAAGAAATCTTTAGAACTCAACTAAGAGCTTTGCTTCGTGCATCTGCTTTTGGTAACTTGCGTATCATGTTCCCAATGATTGGTACATTGCAAGAGTTCAGAGATGCCAAGAAGGTCTTTGAAGAAGAAAAAGCTAACTTAGTTAAAGATGGTGTAGAAGTTTCTGACGACATTCAATTAGGAATGATGATGGAAGTTCCTGCTGCTGCTGTTTTAGCAGATCAATTTGCTAAAGAAGTTGACTTCTTCAGTATTGGAACAAACGACTTGATCCAATATACAATGGCTGCTGATCGTGGTAACGAACATGTTTCATACCTATATCAACCATACAACCCTTCAATTTTGAGATTGATCAAGCATGTTATTGAATCAGCTCATAAAGAAGGCAAGTGGGCTGGTATGTGTGGTGAAGCTGCCGGTGATAACACAATGCTTCCATTGCTATTAAGCATGGGTCTTGACGAGTACTCAATGAGTGCTACATCAGTTCTTCGTGTAAGAAGTTTGATGAAGAAACTAAGCACAAAGGATCTTGCTACATTAGCAGATCGTGCTGTTAATGAATCAATCACTAATGAAGATAACAAAAAACTTGTTGAAGAATACTTGAATAAGTAGAAATCAATTATTAGAGTCCGCTATGCGGGCTCTTTTTTTGTATAAAACAAGCAAGCAAAGAGACATCATGATACACTTTTTAATAATTGAAGAAATGGGTGTCTTAAAGAATGAAATTAAAGGTCTTAACTGTAATGATTCTGAGTTTATTTGTGTTAACTGGTTGTCAAAATCAGCCATCAACACATGAACAAAAAATCAAAACAGAACAACGTAATAAAACGATAAGGACTAATCAAAAGAAATGGAATAAAAAACTAAAGAATATCAAAGTCTTAGATCAGAATGAATTCAAAAATGCTTTTGTTAAAATTCCTAATGGATATGATGATGAAAGTACTTCATTAAAGAATTTAAAAAATGGCAATAAATATTTAATAAAGGGACAGTTAATTGATCTTGAAGGCATGATAGGCCGTCCAATTGCTCCTGAGACTGAAGCAACTATCTATGTAAGTAAAGTTATCAGTGGCGATAAGAAACTTCAGGGGAAGACTATTAAAACAGTTTTTGCTGGAGGCTTAACTAAAGGAAAATATTTGTATAGTGATTATGGGATAAAGAATCGTCAAGAAACAATTTATTATCCCAGTGCTACTTTTCCAATGCCTCAGATTGGTAGCCAGTTAATTATGGGAATTGGTAATTATCATCCTGACAGTACGCAACAAGAGAAAATGTATAAAAAGTTTGGCTTATCGCAAAATAATTTTTATACGATCAACAATCCAGAAACCACTTTCTGGGTAAAAACTAATGGTAAGTATCAAATTAATAATCCAGCTTTTAATAATAGTGCGGCTAAACATAAGTTTAAAAATATTTATAAATTAACCGATAAATTTAATCAACAGTAGGAATTTCTTAATTATGTTACGCTAATAGGACCTTAAATTTATTGGGGGATAGTTAATGAAAAATAAAGTTATTAGAAATTTTTTGATTTTCATTGAATTCTGGCTGGTTTTTGTCAGTATTAATAATCTTGTCCATCATCGAGAAATTTTTACCAATTTTCCTTGGGAAGTTCTGCTAATTTTTCTTTTGGCTCTAATTCAAGTACTAACTGATTTAGGTAAGAAAGTTATTTATGGAATAGATATAGCAGTTTATTTCATCTTCATGTTATTAACTGGTGGATATTACAATTGGACTTCACTGATTATTTTTGCATTAATGGCTGTTTTTATGTCAGCAATAACTTATTTTGTTGGGGTTCAGTTTAGATATGGCGAAGCTCTTAAAAAATGATTTTGTTGATTACCAAATGTAAAAATATTTAAAATACCGGAAAAATATAAACTCGAAAATTTCAATAACAAGTTAGCCACTTGGACAAAATAAATTGAATCCAAGTG